>JBIIIX010000145.1:0-7417 GCA_044234415.1 Cyanobium sp. | reverse complement strand
TAGGAGAACATGCACTTCCGGTAACATCTGCACGTTGAAACGCAGCAGGGCATATCCGCCCATCTTCAGCAACACCCCCGCTAGGAGCATCGACACTGGCGCGTTAGCTTCGCCATGGGCATCAGGAAGCCAGGTGTGAAGCGGAAACATCGGCAGCTTCACGCCAAAGCCGACCAGGAATCCGAGATAACAGAGAAGCCCAAAGGTTCCGCCGGGAGAACGGCTGGCGAGTTCATGCAGGTTGAGGGTGAAATTATCGCCGGAAAGCGCTAACGCCAAGCCGCTGATCAGGATCAATAGTGAGGCGGTGGCGGTGTAGAGAATGAATTTTGTGGCGGCGTATTGACGCTGGGCGCCTCCCCAGATGGCGATCAGCAAGTAAACCGGTACCAATTCCAATTCCCAGGCCAGGAAAAAGAGCAGAAAATCCTGGGAGAGAAAAACGAGACTCTGGGCGGAAGCCTGCACCAACAGCAGGCCAAAATAGAGGCGACATTTGCGATTGACATTCCAGCTTGCTGCTACCGCCAACAGGGTGACCAGGCCGCTGAGCACCACCAAGGGGGCCGAAAGGCCATCCGCTGCCAACGACCACTCCAATCGCAATGCCGGCACCCAACTCATCCGCTCCACCAGCTGCAGATCGCCATCGGCTGGGTCGAAATAGCGGCTGAAAGTCAGCAACATCAGCGCCAGATCGGCCATCAGGGCCACCAGGGCGATGCTGCGCGGCAGGCTGGGGTTGCTGTCGTCCCCAGGCAAAAGAGGCATCAGCAAGGCGGCCAGGGCCGGCAGCAGCACGATCAAGCTGAGCCAGGGAAAGGCGGTTGGCGTGGCGGCGAGGCCGATGTCCAAGTTCTGTGCTGCCAGGGGCAAGCTGATGTCCATCTCACAGGTGCAGGAAGGGCTTAACCAGGAAGGATGTTTAGAGCTGCGTTCAGCGCATGAGCCTGGGGCTCGCCCTCCACGGGCTAGCGCCCAAGGAGCTTAGGTAAAGCTACGCATCGCTTGGTTGGGTTTCGGCACGGCGCGGAGCCTCTTGCCAGTGGCTTCCCTCGGTTTGCACCCTGAGCACGGCGCCGCGGGCCTCAATCCCCTCCTCCTGCCAGGCGCTCAACATGGAGGCCTCCACCAGCTTGGCCACCTTCTCGCCGCAAAGAGCAAGAAGCGTTGGCCCCGCGCCACTGATCACGCACCCCCAGGCGCCGGCGTCCAACGCGGCCTGCCGCACCTGCCGGCCCCCCTGGATCAGGCCCCAGCGATAAGGCTCATGGATGCGGTCGTACATCCCATCGCTGATCAAGTCGCCATTGCCGGTGCGCAGGCCCTGGAGCAGCAGGCTGAGGGCGCCGAGGTTGATCACCGCATCGGGAATCGGGATGCTGCGGGGCATCGCTCGACGCGCCTCGCTGGTGCTGAGCCGGATCGCCGGGATCGCCACCACCGCGCGCACCGCCGCGTGCCAATCGCAGCGAATCACCCGCCAATGCTGATGCGCCGTGCGCGCCGTCAGGCACAAGCCACCCAGCAAGGACGGCACGACGTTGTCGGGATGGCCCTCAATGTCGATCGCCAGCTCGAGCAGTTTCTCCTGGCTCAACGGGGAACCGATCAAGGCGTTGGCGCCGATCAGACCGGCCACAATCGCGGTGGCGCTACTGCCCAAGCCCCGGGCGGGCGGTACGGCCAGTTGCACCCGAGCTTCCAAGGCCACTGGATCTTCGCCCGCCTCACGCCACACCCGCTGGGCGGAGCGATACACGAGATTGTCAGGTCCGCCGCGCAGGTGGGAGCCTTCCGAGCCCTCGATGATCAGCTCGAAACGCTCAGGCCCACCCTCCATCACCCTCAGTTCGAAGCGATTGCTGAGATCCAGGGCAGCCCCCAGACAATCGAAACCAGGGCCAAGGTTGGCCGTGGTCGCCGGTACGTCCACGAGAACGCCCTGGCCGATTTTGGTACGCAGCATCACTGACGGGGTACTGGATTCAGTGTCCCACCCGATGGGAGGGCCCTTCAGGTGAGCAGCATCCGGGCGCGGCAGGCGGCGCTGAAACTGCCGATGCCAGGGTCGGTGATCGCAGTCACGGGGATGTCCTCGAGCACGGAGCTCAGCCGCCCCTTCCTGAGCAACGGCAGCCGGAACGCATCCGAGGCCAGCTCCTGGGTCAGCTTGGCGGCCGTGCCCCCCGCAAGGTAGATACCGCCCCGGGCCAGGGTCGCTAGGGCAAGGTCTCCGGTCACCGAGCCATAAGCGCCCAGCCAGAGATCGAGTGCTTGGCGGCAGAGGCCATCGCCGCTGGCCGCCAGCTGGGCGACCAGGGCTGGCAGGTCGTCGTCGCCGCCGCTGTCGGGCTGCAACCAGCGGCGCGCAGATGCCCGCAGCGGGTGCTGCCCGGCGCTATCCAGCGTGGCAAGAAGCCAGCGGGCCACATGGCCAAGGCCGGTGCCACTCACCACCCGTTCGATCGAGAGGCGCTCAAGGCCCATATCCGCCAGCAACCACTGTTTGAGTTGCCATTCACGGGAATCGCGGGGTGCGAATTCGCCATGGGAGGCTTCGCTGGCCATGGCCTGCAGCCCCTGGGGTGTGGGCACGCCGATGGCCACCCCCAAGCCGGTGCCCGCCCCCAGAACCAGACGCGGCGCATCTGGATCCGCGCTGCCGCTCCGCAACTGGGTCTGCTGCTCATCCCGCAGATGGGGCAGCCCATGGACCAGTACGGCGAAATCGTTGACCAGCGCCACCGCTGGTACCGCGCAGGACTGGGCGAGCTCAGCTTCTTCGAGTTGCCAGGGCAGGTTCGTGAGCCGAGCGCGTCCGGCCCGCACCGGGCCGGCGACCGCGAAGCAGGCCGCTTCGACCCGGCCATGGCCAGCCGGGAGGGCATCCGCGAGGAAGTGCCGCACCATCGTGTCGAGATCAGGCCAGTCGCCGGAACGAAAACGTTGTTCGTGGAGTCGCTCGGGTGGGCTGTCGGCCTCCGCCCCAAACAGGCTGAGCAGGGTTTTGGTGCCGCCGATGTCGCCGGCCAGGATCAGGGTCATCGGGTGGTCACCTCCTGGCTGGCACCACGGGTCGGCAAGACCAGACCCGCCTGGCGTTCCCGCACGGCCTGGCCGGCGGCCTGAAGCAGAGTCTCCACGGGAACAGGACCCAGCTCACCATCGCGACGACTGCGCAGCGCCACCTGCCCCAGCTCGGCTTCTCGCGCACCGATCACAGCCAGCAAGGGAATCTTCATCTGTTCGCCATTGCGGATCAGCTTGCCGAGGCGATCACCGCTGCGATCGACACTGGCTCTCACACCCGCGGCCTGAAGGCGCTCGCGTACGGATTCGGCATAGCTGCGCACCTCATCGGTAACCGGCAGCAGCCGGATTTGTTCCGGCGCCAGCCAGAAGGGAAAATCGCCGGCGTAATTTTCAACCATGATGCCGAAGAAGCGTTCGAGCGAGCCGAAAATCGCCCGGTGAATCATGATTGGTCGCTGCCTTGTTCCATCGGCGGCCACGTACTGGAGGTCAAAACGCTCCGGCAGGTTGAAATCCAGCTGGATTGTTGAGCATTGCCAGAGCCGACCGATCGCATCCTCGATCTTCAAGTCGATCTTGGGCCCATAGAACGCACCGCCACCCTCGTCCAGCTTGTAAGGCCACCCCTTCCGCTGCAGCGCTTCGACCAAGCCTTGCGTCGCCAGTTCCCACACCGCGTCCTCACCGATGGACTTCTCGGGACGGGTGGAGAGGTGAATCTCATAACGACGGAAATCGAAGCTGGAAAGAATGTGCTCAGTGAGGTTCAACACCCGCAGAATTTCATCGCCGATCTGGTCCGGCAGGCAGAACACATGGGCGTCGTCCTGGGTGAAGCCACGCACCCGCATCAGCCCATGCATCACTCCGGGCCGCTCGTATCGGTAAACGGTGCCCAATTCAGCCCAGCGGATCGGCAACTCTCGATAGGAGCGCAACCGCGAGGCATAGGTGAGCACATGGAACGGGCAGTTCATCGGTTTGAGCTGAAATTGCCGCTCATCCACCTGCATCGGACCGAACATGCTTTCGGCGTAGAAATCCAGGTGGCCGGAGGTGCGCCACAGCTCGATATCTGCCACGTGGGGGGTGTAGAGCAACTCATAGCCAGCCTCGAAGTGAGCCTGGCGCCAGAACTCCTCGATCAGCAGCCGCATGCGCGCCCCGCGCGGATGCCAGAACACCAGGCCAGCGCCGGCCTCGTCTTCAATCGAATAGAGGTCGAGATCCGTGCCCAGGCGGCGGTGGTCGCGCCGCTTCGCCTCCTCCTGACGGCGCTTGTGTTCGGCCAGTTGCTCAGGGGTTTCCCAGGCGGTGCCGTAGATGCGTTGCAGCTGGGCCTTGCTCTCATCGCCGCGCCAGTAAGCGCCTGCGACACTCTCCAGGTCGAACGCCTTCGGATCCAGTTCGGCGGTGCTGGCAACATGGGGCCCAGCGCAGAGGTCCCACCAGCCGTCGCCGAGGCTGTAGATCGTGATCGGCTCTTTCAGTCCGGCCAGGATCTCCAGCTTGTAGGGCTCATTCTGTTCGCGGATGCGCCGTTCGGCCTCTTCACGGCTCACCTCAATGCGCTCCAGCGGCAGACGGCGGGCGATGATCCGCCCCATCTCCTTCTTGATCGCCTTGAGATCGGCCTCGGCGAAGGGCTCGGGATGGTCGAAGTCGTAGTAGAAGCCCGTCTCGGTCCAGGGGCCGATGGTGACCTGGGCGCGGGGGAACAACTTCTGCACGGCCATCGCCAGCACGTGGCTCATGGAATGGCGGATGCGCAGGAGCTGGGGGCTCTCGCTCGTCTTCGGCAGAGCGATCGGCGAGCTGGTCACGGAACCCTGGGAACAAAGGGCCGATCCTACGCAGCGTTCCTGTCTGCTCCCCTTAGCGTGGTGTTGAGCTTTCAGGTTGATCCGCCGCCTTGATGCCCGCCGCGTCCCCAACCGGCGCCGCTCAGCCGAGCAGCGGCATCCCCCTACGGAAGCAAGAGCGGCGCAGCCTGGCGCTCACCTATCTGCTGTGGTGTCTGGGCTTGGTGGGGGTCTGCGGCCTGCAGCGCTTCTACAACCGCAAGCCCCTCAGCGGATTGCTGTGGCTGTTCAGCTTTGGCCTCTGCGGCCTTGGGCAGCTGGTGGATCTGCTGCTGATTCCTTCGCTGGTGGAGCAGGCGAACCAGCCACTGCTGTTGGCCCAGGCCCTCAACCAGCTTCAGACGCGGGAAGGCCCCTCGCTGGAGCGCCAGTTGTTGCTGTTGGCGCGTCGAGCCGGTCCCCAGGGCTTCACGATCAACGACGCCCTGGTGGAGCTCGACCTGCCCAGCTCAATCGGCAGCGCCGAGGTGAGCGCCGAAATCGTGCGGCTGCTCCACGCTGAGCTGCTCGATGTGGGCAACGACCAGCGCGGTCGGGTGGTGTACCGGGAACCCTGAAGCTGGCCCCGCCCAACGAGGGCAGGGCCGGGCCGCCCGTGGGAACGCAAGACAAGGCGGCGACTACGGCGCAACCAGGGAAGCTGGGGGATCAGCCAGGACAGAGCGAAGTAGCGGTTTCGCTGGGCCTTTTCGCAGGGTGTTTTTGCCGGACCTGTTCGCTGGGCCTTGTTGCTGGACCTTTTCGCTCGACCTTGCTCAATCGCCAGCGATGGGCACCACCCCCTTGGCCTTGCTCTTGATCATCGCTTGACCTGGGGCGGAACCCCAGGCCAGCCGGGATCACTTGGTGTGGATTCGCCGAGACTGTCTCGCGCCAAAGTTTCATGCCTAGGCGTCTCGCTGAGAGTTGCGACTAAGACTGCCGCAACCGATTAGCCCTGCTGATCAAATGCCGATCATTGTTAAGAAGTGTGGGGTCAGCGCCGCAGCTCAGCCGGCTGGCAGAAAGCCCAGCGCCGTCTTCATCCGCTCCAGGGTCAGAGCGGCGACGGCCATCGCTCGGTTCCGTCCCTGGCCCAGCACCTCGCTCAGGGCCCCGGGATCCGCCCGCCATTCGCCGTAACGCGCCTGGATCGGCCGTAGCGCCTCGATCACCGCATCGGTGAGCCGGGGCTTGAACTGCCCCCAGCCCATGGCCGCGCACTCCTCGGCCGCCTGCTCTCTTCCCAGGCCACTCAGCACGGCGTAGAGGCCCAGCAGGTTGTCCGCCTCCGGACGTTCGGGGTTGTTGAACTCCAGCCCCATCACCGCATCGGTTTTGGCCCGCTTGATCTTGCGCTGGATCAGCTCAGGCGGATCGAGCAGCGTGATGCGCGAGCCCGCGTTGGGATCGCTCTTGCTCATCTTGCTGCGGCCATCGGCGAGGCTCATCACCCGGGCCCCCTCCTGCAGGATCAGGGGCTCGGGCACCTTGAGGATCGCCAGGGGCTCGCCGGCGGCATCCCGGCCTCCGAAGCGGGCGTTGACGCGTTGTTGGGCGATGTCGCGGGCCAGCTCCAGGTGCTGCTTCTGGTCTTCGCCAACGGGCACCAGGTCGGCGTCATACAAAAGGATGTCGGCCGCCATCAGCACGGGGTAGTCGAGCAGGCCGGCAGACACGTCAGCGCCCTGCTTGAGGGCCTTTTCCTTGAACTGGATCATGCGCTCCAGCCAATTGAGCGGCGTGAGGCAGTTCAACAGCCAGCACAGCTCGCTGTGGGCGCTGACGTGGCTTTGGACGAAAACAGTTGAGCGGGTCGGATCGATGCCGCAGGCCAGATACAGGGCCGCCGTGGTCAGGGTGTGCTCGGCCAGAACCGCCGGGTCATGGGGAACTGTGATCGCATGCAGATCCACGACGCAGAAAAAGGTGTCGTGGCTCTCCTGCAGCTGGACCCAGTTGCGGATGGCGCCAAGCCAGTTGCCGAGGTGAAGTGCCCCTGTGGGCTGGACACCGGACAAGACCCGAGGCCTGGCCATGGCGCTCAGGTCGGGCTGGAATCGCCGGCCGCCACCGCATCCGCGGAGGCGGAAGCGAGGGGCTCGACGGCAGGATCTGACTCGGGGCTGGCGGGGGCGTGGTCCGTGTCGGCGGCCTCCTCGGCACCTTCAAAGCCTGGAGCTTCTGCCCCGTCGGGCTCAATCGCGCTGGTGTCCGCGCTGGCGTCGTGAGCTTCTGCTTCCAACGCCGGCTCTTCCACCGCGGTGGCGGCGGGGCGACTCGGGCGGGCAAAGGGATCGGCTTTCGGCCGCGCGCCGCCGCCGGCTTCGCCTCGGCCGCCGCGCCGCTCACCATCGCGACCGGGGCTGGGGGGGCGAGAGGCAGCCTGAGCACGCTGCTGTTGGATCAGCTCGTCCAGCTTTCCTTGCTCGAGCAGCTGGGCGAGGCTGCGCAGGCAAAAGCCCAGCACCGCCACGGTGGATCGCAGGCCGAAGGCCTCCTGTAAGGCCCGCGCCGCTTGCATTTCGTTATCGCTCAGG
>JBIIIX010000144.1:0-7504 GCA_044234415.1 Cyanobium sp. | reverse complement strand
CCAGCGGGAAATGGGGGTGTTGGCGGGATTGGCGCGGGAGACCGCCTCCCGGACCCTGAGCAAACTGCGCCAGCGCGGCACGGTGGAGGAGCACAACGGCCTGTTGCGCATCGTCGACCTGCAGCCCCTGATCAAGCGAGGCCTGCTCCCTCCCCCCGATCGCAAGGGCTGAGTGGCCGGAGCTGTGAGCGACATCACAGCTGCCACCTGATCGGATCACGGCCCATAACCAACGACGCGAAGACGATGCGTTCAGGCAACAGGGACATCCCCTCGTTGCTATCCATCCCATCGCATCAAGAGGTGCATCCATGGCCATCCAACCTTCCCATCCACTCCCCTCCTCGGCTGGCGAGGAGCTCAGTGAAGACACACTCCAGCAGATCAACGGTGGCGTTGCCTACGCGATCGGCAGGATCACCCCAGACTTCCCGGGCAACCAGGCCAACATCGGCCGAATCGGCGGCATTCGCCCCTTCAACTGCGGTGCCTGTGTACAGGGCTTAGCCGGGGATCTGCTCAAGAACCCTGCCATCAGCAAAGTGATCAATCCGGGCATCGGCCGCATCTGATCACGCCATCGGGTCCGTCCTCCCCATGGGGATGGACCCCCCATTTCACCAACCCTGGAGCACGCCATGATCCCCCCTGTTCCGCCCTCCCGGCCACGGCCCAGCGTTGGACTGCTGTTCAACCCCACCACCCCCGAGGTGATGGAGCAGGCGGCGGATCTGGTGGAGCACATCTCCGTGAATCCGGCGCAGATGTTCAACGATCTTGGCCCCCATTCCCGCTTCGGCCAGCGCTTCGCTTTCCCCGCCAGCCTGCTGCGCCAGCTCAGAGAGCTTTGCCAAGGCCGCCTGATCAATGCCCACAGCTTCAGCCTGTCGCTGCCCAGCGTCTCCCCCCTCGATGACGACCTGGTGATGGCGATTGCCCATGTGGGTGAGCGGCTCGGCGGCTTTGCCTGGCTGGCGGAACATCTCAACGTGTTGATTCCACCCCGCGGGCCCGAGCTCCACGGCGAAGGCGGCATGGCCCTGCCCGTGAGCTACGACGCCGAGGCGCTGGCGGTGCTCAGCCACAAACTGGCCCAACTGCGCCGGCTCACGGGTTTGCCGATGCTGCTGGAAAACCCGGCGCTGCTGACGCCCTTGCCGGAGATGGAGCTGGATGAACCCAGCTTCCTCAACACCCTGTATCGCCAGGGGGACTGCGGCGTGCTGCTCGATCTGCACAACCTGTTGGTGAGCGCCCGCAATGGCGGCATGGCGGTGGAGCGCTATCTCGAACGCCTCAATCCGGAGGCGGTGGTGGAGGTGCATCTGGCGGGTGGCGAAGAGCTGTTCGGCATATACACCGACAGCCATTCGCGGCTCACGCCCGAGGCCGTGTGGTCGCTGGCCCGGGCCTACCTGCCGAGCTGCCCCCATCTGCGGGCGATCAGCTTCGAATACAACGACACCTACTTCGATTCGATCGGTGTCCGCGGCGTGCAAGAGGAGCTCGAGCGCATGCATCAGCTCGCCCAAGCCTGTGGCGTTTCCGCGCCAGCCACCCCCATCCCCGCAGGAGCCCCATGCTGAGCGATTTCCAACAAGCCCTCGCTGAGATCACCGCCTCGCCCCGGTTCTGCCTGGCGGTGCGCCGCAACGCCAGCCTGTTGCGGGAGCGCTATCAGCTGAGCGAGCGCGAACGGCGCCAGGTGCTCGCCATGGCCCAGCACCCGGCCATGGAATGCGCCTGCAGCCTCTACCGCGCCAATCGCCTGGCGCCGCTGTTCCGCAATCTGCCCGGCACGCTGGAGGCACTCCACGACCGCTTGGAATCAACTCTCAACGACTACTGGGAGGCCCATCCCTGGCCCTATCGCTATGGCTACCTCGAATCCGAGCGCTTTTGCCACTGGCTTGAACCTCTCGTCACCGCTCACAACGCTCCGGCGGAGCTGGCGCGGAGCTGGCAGTCGGAGCGGCGGGCCTTGCGCGGGCGGGTCAGCGAGTTTCTCGCCGATTCCGGCATCCCCGTGCCTGAGGACTTGCTGGTCTGTTGATGCGGGGTGCCACTTGAGCCTTTTCGGCGGAGAATGGGCGTGCGCCGCACCGGTTGGCGGAGTCATCGTCATGCCCCGCAGGCAGCCTCAGCATCGCAGAAGCGTCGGATGGGGCTCGTGGAGGCCATGGCGCCAGGCCTTGGTGGTGACGCTGGCCTGGTGCTTTCTGGGCCCGAGCGGCCAGGCTCAGGTGGCCCCGGGCGGGCTTGGCACCCGCGTCAATGGCACGGCCCTGGGGCGTTGCAGCCAAGGGGTGTGCTCGGTGCAGGGAGGCACTCCCCTGGGCGGCACGCTGTTTCACCGCTTCAGCCAGTTCGACACCCGCAGCGGCATCCAGAGGGTTGATCTGGACACGGCCGGCAACCGCAACGTGGTGGTGGGCGTGAGCCATCCGGCCGGCAGCTTCTTCAACGCGCCGTTACGCCTCAGCCAGGCCGCCAGCCTGTTCTGGTTGTCGCCGGGGGGCATCTGGCTCGGCGGCGGCGGCACGATCCTTGGCGCCACCAACCTGCTGCTCAGCACCGCGCCAACCCTGCGCTTCGGCGCCGGGGAGTTCAAGGCCGTGGCGGGTCTGCGCGACGGGCTGGGGCCCCTGATCGATCCCGCCAACATCAGCCTGCAGGCCCTTTCCCAGGGGGGCCTGCAAGGGGCCGAGCTGGGGGCGGGGGATGGCCCAATCGTGCTGGCGGGCGGGCGGCTCCAGGTGGATCGCCAGCTGCTGCTCGACAGCGGCGCCGGCCCCATCCGCAGCCTGCCCGGCAGCCCCAGCGACCTGCGCGCCGGCGGCGATCTGCGCCTCAGCGGCGGCGAGCTGCTGCTGCGGGGTCTGGAGGCGCAAGCCGGCACCGCCGCGGCGGACGGCGGCGTGTACCTGCAATCTGGAGCGGTGCCGGGGGTAAGCCAGGGGCGCCTCGAGCTAGCCGACGCCCAGCTGCGCGGGCCGCGCATCAGCCTTGAGGGAGCCACCACCCGGCTCGACAACGTGAGGTTGGAGGGCGGCGATCTGCTGCTGCGCAGCGCCGGCCCCCTGACCGCCACCAACCTGCGGGCCCGGGCGGAGGGCGCCGCTGGCGGCGGACGGCTCGAACTGACGGCGGGAGCGCCGCCCGCGGGCGGCGCCAGCCTGCGGCTGGAGCGCTCGGAGCTGGAGGGCCAGGCTGTGGTGATCGGCGCCCAGGGCCCGATCGAGCTGCGCCAGGTGCAGGCGCGCGCCGCCGGGGCGGGGGAAACTGGGGGCGTTTGGCTGAGCAGCAAGGCCGGGTCAGGTGGCACGGCCAGCCCGATCGCGTTGGAGCGGGTGGGGTTGCAGGGCGAGAACCTGGTGGTTCAGGCGGCGGGGGACCTGCGGGCACTCGAGCTGAACGCCCATGCCGAGCGCCATTGGTGGCGGGCCGAGGGGCGCGACGACCAGCCGGCGTCGATGCGCCTGGAGGCGGCAACCCTCGCGGGGCTGTCACGCTCCGACCAGCCCTCCGGCGACAGCCAGAACAGGCTGGCGGCGCGGCTGGTGAGCGCAGAAGCCAGCGGCGCTCTGTTTGGCCGCGGGCTGCGGGCGAGGGCGGATTCCATCCAGTTGCGGGCCGCCGGCCAGTTGGCGCTGACGGATGGCAGCCAGCTGAACGCCGGCAGCGAGGCCAACGGCGCAATCCTCCTGGAGGCCCTCTCCCCCGCGGCCGCCAACAAGCGGGGCTCCCTGGAGTTGCGCGACAGCCGGTTGGAGGCCCAAACCATCATCGGCCGCGCCGACCAGTCGCTCAACCTGCGCCAGCTGAGCGCCGCGGCCGGCACGCCTGGGAATCGCGGCCTGCTGCGCCTGGACACGGCTCCCACCCGTGCGCTTGCCGATGAAGCGGACCCGGAGGCCGGCGGCAGCGGTGAGGCGGGGCTGATCGGCAGCCGATTGGAGGGAGGAACCGTGATCGTGCGCAGCGGTGCCATCCAGATCAACGGCAGCCAGATTGTGGCTCCGAAAGGGAAGATCACCCTGGAGGCCAAGGCGGCAGATCTCAACGTGACCGCCAGCCGCTTGGAGGTGAGCGTGGCAACCCGGGCGGATCTGCGCTCGGAGGTGGACAAGCTGAAGCTGGGCAACAACGATGATTCGCAGCAAAACACCCCCTCGATCGGCCTGTTTGCGGCCCGTGATCTGCGCATAGGCGAGGGGAGTGAACTCCAGGCCAGCCAGAACCTCGCTCCGCTGTATGCGGAGCATCCAGACCTGCGCCGCGAAGAGATCCGGCTGACCAATACGAGTGGCGTGGTGGTGGCCGATGCCGGGCAAAGCCTGTCGCTGCGCGACAGCGGCATCGCGGCGGATGCCAGCGATAACCTGGCGGGCAACATCCTGCTGCGAGCCCGGGGCAGCGGCGGCAACAACGGGCTGAGCCTCAGCAAGGCCTGGCTGAGCGCCAGTGGCGGCGCCGGCAGCGGCGACATCCGCCTCAACAGTGCCCATGGCATCCGCATCGAGGCAAGCACGCTGACGGCCAACAGCCACCACAGCCCCAAGGATCCCGATCCCGACCAGCAAGGACAAAGCAACTGGTCGGCGATTGTGCGGGGAGTCGGCTCGTTTCAGGGTGGTGAAATCACCCTCACCAATAGTGCTCAGGACCGACCAGTTGTGGTGTTGAATTCGCAACTGCAAGCCCAGCAAAGCGGCAGTGATGGGCCGCTTTCCACCTTCAAGCTGACCGGTCGAGACAGCGATGGGGGATTCACGGATATCTTTGATGACAGCGACCGTCCCGGTGTCAATCAGCTTGGGGGGTTGATCAACATCTTCAGCGCTGGCGGCATCCGCATTGCGGGTCCAGGGAGCTGGCTCTCCACCAGCAGCACCCCGTCGGGCGGAGGGGTGCCGGATCTTTTTGGCGGCGTGATTCGGTTGGTGAATGCAGCGGCGACGCAGCCTGTTGAAATTGCTGAGGGGGCCCGGATCGAGTCGATCACCGGTCCCAGCAAGGATCCAACCAGCGCTCAATACAGCAGCGGTGGGATGGTGAATCTCTGGAGCCAGGGTCCTGTGGCGATCATTGGCTCCAGCATGACGACCGCCAGTTTGATGCCGGCTGATGATCCCTCCGATGCGGGCTACTTTCAAGGCGGAATCGCCTTGTTCAGCGGCTCGCAGGTTTCGATTCGCCAGAGCTCCATCCAATTCGGCCCCTCGGCTGGCTACGGCCAAGGCTTAGGGGAGCTGGCGATGAGCTCTCCAATGCCAATCGACCTTTCAGAATCCGTTTTCTCCCCCGGATGCCCTGGCGCTTGTTCCGTGCCCTGGAATCAGCAGCAGTTCGAGGGGTTGCTTGGCCATGAAGCCACACCCAATATTTGGGGTCCGTTTCGTGTTGCTAACAACAATCTCAGACCAGAGATGAGTGAATCAGGCATTTTCGTCAAGGATGAAGTGTTCACGGGCAACGGTCTGGGCAAGGTCTCCATCCCAGAGTTGATCCGCGTTTCCTCGACCAATGTGCCGGAAAGGAAGCTCTTCCGGGCAGGCAATCCGCCGATCAACCTCAGTGAGAGCTCTGGCCCCGGCAGCTCGCGATCAGCGGCGGGCTCCGCTGCTGCTCCCTTGGCCCAGAACGTGGCCCCTATCCAGCCGCCCAGCCTCGCTTGGCAAGCGTCGGTTGACCTCTCCATGGCCAAGGGGCAGCCCGTGATCAACACCGCCTGGCTGGCCAACAACGAAACCGTCGCCATCGTTCCGGCTCTGACGAGCGATGGCCCCACGGCCCTCTCCGAAAGCGCCGCGATCCAATCCTTCCTCCGCCAGGAGCAAGCCGCCACGCAGGCGATCATCGCGGCGCTGCGGCTGCCCCAACAAGCTCCCGCCCGTTGGGCCATCGCCGAATTGCAGCGTTTCTTGCAAGCCGCCGTGCCCGCGACCACGGGGCCGGGAGTTGCCCGGGCGCCCAGCCAGACCTACATCCCGGCCATCCTGCAGATCTCGCTCAGCAAACTGCCCGACGCCCAAACGCAGATCAACCACATCCTCATCCCCGCCCGTGGCGAACTGCGCGGTTGGCAACGCCGTGTGCCCACCGCTCTGCTGCAGGCGAGCGTGCGGAGCGTGCAGCGGCAGCTCAGCCAGCAGGAGAATGGCGAGATCACCGCAGCGGGTCGGCAGCTGGGCGAGCTGTTGCTCCAGCCCGTCTGGCCGGAACTGCAACGGCAAGGCATCAACGCGCTGCTCCTCTCCTTGGATCGGGGCTTGCAGGGCCTGCCGTTCGCGGCCCTGCCCGCTGGCAACGGCCTGCTGGTGGATCAGCTGGCGGTGACGATCACCCCCGCCCTGGCCTTGACGGATTTGCGCCCCGAGGCTGCCGCCGGGCCACCGCGGCGCACGCTGCTGGCCGGAGCCCGCCATTTCCAGCAGGGCTTGATGCCACTGGCCATGGCGGAGCAGGAGTTGCGTCAACTCGCCAGCCTGCACCCGGACAGCGTGGTGCTGTTTGACCAGGCGTTCCAGACCCGGGCGCTGCTGGCCAAAACCCGCGAGCGACCCGTTCAGATCCTGCACCTGGCCACCCACGCCGATTTCGCCAGCGATCGCGCCGCTGGCGCTCGCATTTACACCAGTGATGGTGAATTGGCCCTCTCGGAGCTGGGTCGCCAGCTGCGCAACGGCCAACCGCAGCCCATCGGCTTGTTTGTGCTCAATGCCTGTCGCACCGCCGTGGGCGATGAGCAACGGGAGCTGGGCATCTCCGGGCTTGCCCTGCAGGCGGGGGCGAGCAGCGCGCTCGGCAATCTCTGGTTCGTGGATGATGCCGTCACCGCGGCATTCTCCGTGCAGTTTCACCGGCTGCTGCAGCAGGGCTTGCGCAAGGATCAGGCCCTGCAACGCACCCAAGCCCTGTTTCGTTCGGGGCAGATCAAGCTGCGCGGATCCGAGATCATCAATGATCAAGGAGACGTGTTGATCTCCGGTTTGCCAGCTTCCGAGCGGGCGCGTTTGGCCTCGCTTGCGCATCCCTACTACTGGGCCGGCGCGGTGCTCTCCGGGCGACCCTGGTGAGCGACAGCGAGGGCCGCCATGTCCCCTTTATCCCTTCATCTCTGCAACGTCAATTCAATGTCAAACCCACGCCATCTCGCTGCCGGCGATCTCCGATCAAGAGTTGCACCGGCTTCAGTTCTAGCCCTGATCGCGCTATTTCCCTCCGGATTGATTCAGGCTCCGGTTCTGGCGCAGACTGTTTGCATGAGCCCTAGTTTTGGCCTAGGGCGACGCAATCCAGATCGCACGAATTGCGCTGGCGCAACAACAAGTCAGCAAATCTACTGGGTGCCTGGCATTCGCGTGATGAGCTCAGGTTTACTCCGCAGTTGCAACGCCACCGGTGATGTCTTCGCCGCCCTCGCAACCAGTGCCAATCCAGCCATCGTCAATCTGCTCAACCTGGATCCATCTCGCAAAGCCAGTGTCACCGGCAATGGCAA
>JBIIIX010000143.1:0-7566 GCA_044234415.1 Cyanobium sp. | reverse complement strand
CCAGCCGACCAATCGGGGGCGCCGGCGGGGGTGAAGTTGCCGGCGAGATTGGCGGGGGTGAAGGCGGAGAGGGGTGCCTGGGTGATGGCACCGGCAGCGTTGGCCGTGAAAGGCGCTGGTGGGAGGACTGGACCGCCAGCGGTCGCCTGGCCAAGCGGACGGCTGAGCCAGAACACACCCGGCGTGATCGAGATGTTGTCGGTGACCTGCCACTTGTACCAGGCCTCAATCACCACACCGCCGTCTTGCGGGGTGGTGGTTGGAACGCCAAAGGCGGCGTTGGTGCTCGAGGTGTTGAGCCCGGCCAGGGTGAGCGGGATGGACCCGGCCGCATTCACCGGAGCCAGGGAGAGGCTGGTCGCGAAGGTGGGTTGGCCGATCGCGAAGCCAAGCGAGTTGCCCTTGTTGATCACGTCGTCCCACTGCAGGCCCACGAACCAGCTCTGGCTCTGGGTCACGTAGGTACCGTCGAAGTAGGTGGGGAAGACCGCTCCGGTCAATCCGTTGACAGTGACACCCGTGAAGGTGTTACTCGTGGCGTTGTTGTTGAGGTTGTTGATCGCCCAGCCACCGCTGATCGAGGGAAGCCAGCCCGACTTCTTGGGCTGCCAGTAGCTGTTGAGGGCGAAGCTGTTGGAGCTGCCATTGCGCAGCCACCAGCCGTTGGATGCAGCGAACTCCGTACCGGAACGGAAGTTGGAACCGGCATTGCCGTAGCGATAAGCCAACGACACGTTGAACTGCGGCGTGGTGTAGGCGAGCTGAGTGAGCAAGCTACCTCCCGAGCAGTTCGCGAACAGGCCACCCTCAACGCCGCCAGCGCAGGCGAAGGGATTGCCGTCATAAGCCTGGCCGATCTCGCCATTGGGAGCAATCCAGCTGGCTGAGAAACTGAAGCGCGGCTTGCCCTTCTTCACATCCTGCTGCCAAATCATGCCGAAGCCAGCGCCGGTGGCTTTGTTGTAAACGCCAGGCGCACCGTGAACCGAGAAGAAGTCGAGAATCCGATCGGCACCCTTGGTGGCATAAACCGATGGATTAGCCCCGAGGATTTCGGTGTTACGACCGCGCGCGGCCACTACGAAGCTGAATTCCTTACCCGATGGAAAGCGATACCAAAGACGGTCGATACCGACCACATTGGAGCTGTTGAAGCCCGGACCAGTGCCGAAGCCGTTTGAGGCCAGATCGAGACGCGTCAAGTTGACGCCATTGCCGTTGAAGGCGTTGTTGAAGTTGCCCGAGCGCAGGCGGGTGTAAAGAAGATCTTTACCCGTGAAGCTGGTGCTCAGATTCAGCCTGACATCGTAGCTAAAGGTCGTCGCCCCATAAAGGGCATTATATTTGGCTGCGGCGTTCTGGGGATTGAGAATATTATACCAACTGGCCGTATTCGCCGCCGTAAGCGGGAGGCTAAGCGGCAGAACATTAGGGACGATCGGAAGACCGTTGAAGCCGTTGGCAATGGCCAGGGCGTTGCCGGTGAGGCCTGCCGTCGGCACATTGAAGCCCTGATAGAAGCTGTTGCCGCTGGCGCTGACACCACCCAGCACAAACGTGGCCTGACCCTGCAGTTTGGTGGTGGTGGAGAACTGCATCGCCTCCAGTTTGCCCACTTTGGCATCGAGCTTGTCGAGCCGGCCGCGGATCACCGCCAACTCCTTGGCGAATTCGTCCATCAAGCGCCGCAGTTCATCGGTCACCTCGGTGACGCGATCAAGGCAGGCATTGAGCAGGGCAGCCGCTTCGTAGCGGGTCATGGCCTGCTTGCCGCGGTAGGTGCCGTCCGGATAACCAGCCACGCAGCCGTAGCGCTCGATCAGATTGTTCAGCGCTTGGAAAGCCCAGTCGGTGGGTTTGACATCCGAGAACTGGTTGATGCTGGTGACCTGGTTCTGGGATTCCCAGGCCCGGAAGCGATCCAGATCTTGCTGGTTCATGTACTCGTTGACAGCCGCCATTCCTGTGTAGGAAGGGGCTTGCTGGGCCGACACCGCCGTGGGGGCAATCAGCCCGCACGGAATGGTTGCCAGCAGCAGACGCTGGAAGGGTTTCATGGAGTCCTCACACCAAAAAAGGACGATGGGCATAAAGCCCACAAGAGTTTATGAAAGCTTTGCTGCGACCGCCTTGGCATAGAACACAGGCCGACGTGATCGGCGCTACATGAAAAAACCCCCGGCACAAGCCGGGGGCAACAACAGTTCTTGGCAAACCCAGGAACCGCGAGGACGAAGTTGTGGGGTCCGGCGATGCTGTGAGGAATGGCCGGACCCTGATGTTCTGACGAGGATCAGAAGCGGAAGGTGGTTTTGACCAGGGCGCCGAAGTTGCTGAAGGTGTTGGAACCACCGGTGCTGTAGCCCACCACATTGCCGACCTGACCCAGGGGGTTGTTCAGGTAGAAGACGGCCGGGGTCACAGAGATGTTGTCGGTGACCTGGAACTTGTACCAGAATTCCCAGTTCAGGTTGGAATCGGAGGCGTTGCCATTGGCGCCAGCGGCGGCCAGCAGGTTGCCGAAGCCACCGTTGGTGCCGAGGCTGGTCAGGAAGGGAGCCTGACCGACGGCGAGGCCAGCACTGTTGCCACGGAGGAACACATCGCTCCACTGCAGACCCACATACCAGGACTGGGCCCGTGCGCCACCGAAGCCGAGATCGACACCGGGGGAAAGGATACCCTGACTGAAGGCGTTGTAGCCGAAGGTGGGGTTGAAGTAGTTGTCGTTGCCGAAGGTGGTGTAGCCGTAACCAGCGCTGATCGAGGGGACCCAA
Organism: Cyanobium sp.; assembly: GCA_044234415.1. Classification (GTDB taxonomy): domain Bacteria; phylum Cyanobacteriota; class Cyanobacteriia; order PCC-6307; family Cyanobiaceae; genus Cyanobium. The sequence goes on along the minus strand of JBIIIX010000143.1, from coordinate 4,789 downwards.
CCGGAGGTGGAGGGCTGCCAATAGGCGCTGATGCCGTAGTTGCTGTTGCCGCTAGTGGTTAAAGAGGCAAGCTGTGCGAACGGCGTGGCGGCATTGGTCCAGATGTTCTGGCCGTAGGTGTAGCCAAGAGCGGCACCCCAGTTGCTGCCGGCATAGCCGAGCTGCGCCGTCAGGGTGGACTGTGAGGTGCTGTTTAGGAGGCCACCAACGTTGGAGTTGAAGCTGTTCGGAACTGCGCCGAAGGCGTTGGTGCTGCTGGGGTTACCACCAGCGGCGTTCGCCACCACGTAGTTGACGCTCACGCCCCAACCGTTGCTCTTCCAGGTCAGACCAGCACCACCACCGGTGTTGAGGCTATACACACCAGGGGCACCCGCGAGGGTGAACTGGTCGAGAACCGTGTCAGCGGGATACGCGCTGGGCCAGATGGCCAGCATGTCGTCCTGACGAACCTTGGCACCGACGGTGGCGGTGAGGTTGGCGCCGATCGGGAACTGGTAGTAAAGACGGTTAATGAACACGTTGTCGTTAACCGTGCCCGGACTTACCTCTAAGTTGTTGAGAGCGGTGACATTGAAGCCGCCGATGCCAACTTGATAGCCAAAGCCACTCAGGCCGAGATTGCTAGCCCGCAGGGTGGTCTTCAGCAGGTCTTTGCCGGTGAAGCTGGTGTCAAACCCAAGCCGAACGTCGTAGTTGAAGCTGGTGGAGCCAGCTCCCGGGAAGGACAGGGCGAAGATCTGACCCAGGCTGCCCAGCAGGCTTGAAGCGGCCAAGGTGGTGCCACCAGTGCGGACGGCATCGGTGAGACCCTTGGCGCCGATGGTGAGGTTGGAGGTGGAAACCCCAGGAATAGGAAGGAAGCCATTAACAGGCGCCACGGTGCCTACAGCACCCAGAGGAATGCCGTTAGCCACGGTTCCCGCGGCATACACCGGAGGAATGGGATTCAGGTTGTTGCCGGGAACAAGGCCGTTGATGGCGGCAAACGAAGCGTTGTAGGCACCGTTGAAATTACCAGCGTTCAGCGGCATGAACGCGGGCGTGCCGGAGATCTGCAGAGCCGTTGGCACCGGCAGGATACCCGTGGCGAGCGGCGTGGGGGTGAAGGCGATGCCCACCGGCGACAGGGTGGCGCCACCACCTAAAGCAGCACCAACAGGGCTGGTCGGGGCAAGACCGCCGATGCCGGGGTAGCCGGGGACGAACGTGTTAGCGAGGTAGGGATTATTGGTGCCGCTGAAGCTGTTGCCACCGATCACGAAGGTGGCGATGCCCTTCAGCTTGGTGGTGGTGGAGAACTGGGTGGCTTCAAGCTCACCCACCTTGGCCTCCAGGCCATCCACACGACCGCGCAGCACGGCGAGTTCCTTTTCGAACTCCTTCATCAGGCGCTTCAGCTCGTCGGTGACTTCGCTGATGCGGTCAAGGCAGGCGTTGAGCAGAGCGGCCGCCTCGTAGCGGGTCATGGCCTGGCCGCCCTTGTAGGTGCCGTTGGGGTAACCAGCCACGCAGCCGTAGCGCTCGATCAGGTTGGAGAGCGCCTGGTAAGCCCAGTCGGTGGGCTTGACGTCGGAAAACTGGCTGATGCTGGTGACCTGCTCCTCGCTGCCGGCGTACTTGTTGATGCCGTCGAGGTTCATATCCGCGGCCTGGGCCGCCACGGGAGCCAGAAGGCCCAGGGCAGCAGGGGCCAGCAGGAGTTGCTGGAAAAGTTTCATGGGGTCCTCACACGTAAGGGCGCAATGCGCCAAACACATTTTGAGCTCGGGTACCCAGGGGCACCACGGTGCTGTGCCAGAAATGACAACGGCCTCCAGATCCGAGGAAACCGTCACCCACCCCGTTCAGCGAACCTGTGGGGCCAGGCCGGGTGGTCCGGGCTCCAGCAGCAGCCCACGGATCCGCGGCGCCACCCGCCGCAGCGCTTCGATCGAGGGGTGGGAGTGCTCATCCCGATAGAGCACCGTGCCATCGGCGCCGCGATAGGTGCAGCGCGGGCCGGGACAGAACGCATCAAACAGATCCACCACCCGCAACGCCCCCTGCCGCTCCAACCGGCGCAGCAGCCGATCCAGGGGCTGGCGGCGCCGCAGCGAGGTGCTCCGATCCGGTAGGGCGCAGGGGCCGCCCCAGGGGGCGAACCATTGCGGGATGGCGCTGGCCGGATGGCACTCGGCCTCGCGGGCGAAGGGATTTCCGTGCAGCACAGCCAGGCGCAGGCCCCGCTGCGCCAGTTGACGCGACAGACGCGTAAGGCCTTGCTCCAGCTGCCGCAGGGCCAGCTGGTGGGCGGGCCCGGGCTGGGCCGGCGAGAACAACATCATGTCGCTGGCCAGAAACAGCCAGTCGCCCGGCCGCAAACCGGCGATCAGGGCCGGCGCCACCGCCTGCCAGTAATGGGCGTTGACCGGTGCATAGGGGCCGAGATTGGTGATCTCCGGCACGGGCGAGGCCGCCCAGGAAGAGGTGACCGTGACGGCAAAGTCGTCTTGCCGCACCAACGCGTCAAAGGCCGCCACGAAGGCGGCCGAGAACGAGTTGCCCAGCACCAACACCCGGCGCCGGGCGGTGCGCGGGTCCCCGAGGGTGCAGGGCAGCAACGGGATGGCCTTGCCCACCTGGGCGTTGTCGCTGAGCACGCAGGGTTCGCCGGCCCAGCGCCAGGGCGTGCCGGGAAGGCGATAGGGCTGGTTGAGGCTGGCGACGCCTTCGGCCTGAAGCGACGGGCGGCGGCCGCTGAACAGGGTGTAAGCCGGCAACTGATCAAGCACCAGGAGCAGCAGCGCTCCCAGCCCCAGCCCCCCCATGCCCAAGGCGATGACGCCGCCTCGGCGTCGGTGCCAGCGGGCTTGGCGCAGGGGCGTCTCCAGCCAGGTGTAGGAGGCCATCGCCAGCAGCAGCGTCAACAGCAGCAGCAGCGGCACGGTGAGGGCGGTCAGCCCCACGGTCCAGCGGGCAAGGCTCAGCACCAGCCAGTGCCAGAGGTACAGGGAGTAGGAGAGCAAGCCGAGGTAAACCAGCCCCGGCCGACTGAGCAGCCGCTCGGCCAGGGTGCCGGTCCGCAGGCAGCCCAGCAGCAGGGTCGTGAGCAGCACACAGCTCAGATGGGCGGCCACGCCCAGCTGCCGCGGCAAGGCCAGCGTGGCCAGCAGCGCCACCACCAGCGGCAACGGTGGCAACCCCAGCAGCCAGCGGGGCGCCCCGGCTCCGCGCGCCAGCGCCAATTGCAGCAGGCAGCCGGCGCCGATCTCCCACAACCGGGTTGGCATCAGGAAATAGGCCGCCGAGGGGGCCGTGTTCCAGAACCAGGCGAAGGCGGCGAGGGAGGCCAGGCTGAGCAGGCTGATGGCCAGGGCCAGGCGCCTGGTCCCACCAGGCTGGCGGCCGAAGCCACAACCCCACACCAGCAGCGGATAGAGGAAATAAAACTGCTCCTCCACCCCCAAGGACCAGGTGTGGGTGAACACATTCAGCTGGGCGGCGCGGGCGAAGTAATCGGTGGCCTGCCCCAGCAGCTCCACATTGGAGAAGCCCACCACGGCCGCCAGGCCGGTGCGCAGCGAGGCATGGGGGCGCGGATCCACCAAACAGACCAGCAGCGCCCCCACCACCAGCATCAACAGCAGGGCGGGCACCAGCCGCTTCAACCGCCGGGCGTAGAAGCCGGCCAGCAGATCGGCGAGGCTGCTGCCAGGCTGACGTTTCAGAGAGGCGGTGATCACGCAGCCGGAGATCACGAAGAAGATGTCGACCCCGAGGAAGCCGCTGGGCAGCAACTCCAGGTCGACGTGGTTGAGGATCACCGCCAGAACCGCCAAGGCCCTTAGCCCATCGATCGCCGGCCGGTAGCCATGGCCCTCGCCGGACGCCGCCGGGGCAGACAGGGGCAGGCTGGCGAACGGGGCCATCTAGAGCGCAGCAGCTCGCGTCCCAGCTGCTGGCGAGGGGGTTGCTGGGACGCGAGCTGCTGGCGAGGGGGCGGGACGCGGAGCGGCCGCTGGCGCCGGAGCCGCCGGAGCTGCCGGAGCCAGCGGAGCTGCCGCGGGGGCGACGGGCGGATGCTGAACCAGCCTCAGGGCTCCGAGCAGATCCAGCCCCATGCCGTGGGCCACCGCCCGCAGGGTGTGCACGGTGGGGTCTGAGGGCGCGAGGGCGGCGGCCCGATCGAGGGCCTGGCGCGCCTCGCCGGGATGGAAGCGATACAGGTTCACCACGCCAAGCCCCAGCCAGGGACGGGGGTTGTGGGGATCGAGCCGCACCAGCTGCTCCAGGCTCACGGCCGCGGCATCGGCTTTGCGCTGCAACGCCTGGGCCAGGGCGAGGGAATAGAGGTCATCCAGCGCGTCGGGCCGCTGCCGCAGGCGGGCCCGCAACAGCTGCTCGCCCTGTTGCAAGTAGATCTGTTCGGGATCTTGCTGGTTGATCTGCCCCAGCCAGGCAAACAGGGGATCCAGGGGACCCAAGCGCAGCTGGCGCCCCATCTCGCGCAACTGGGCGATGCGGTTGGGCAGCCCCAGCGGCGCCTCGCCCTCGGGGGCGGGCAGCGGCGGCAGCTGCTGGACCGCCAGGGGCCGGCCATCGGGCAGCAGCAGCAGCACATCCGGGGACGCGGCGGGTTCTGGCGGCGCGGCGGGTTCTGGCGGCGCGGCGGTTTCTGGCGGCGCGGCGCGGCTGGCGTGGGGGGAGATCTGCAAGGTGTCGCGCACCCGCAGGCAACCTTCGCCCTGGGGGCGCAGCAGCCCCTGGCCGATGGCGTGGTCGGCGCCGGGAGCCAGCAGCAGCGGTC
>JBIIIX010000142.1:0-7579 GCA_044234415.1 Cyanobium sp. | reverse complement strand
TATCAATACGATTTCGCCGATGACGACGGCAATGCCACGGATCGCAGCGGCCATGGCACCCACATCGCCAGCATCATCTCCTCCATAGCAAGCGACTCCAGTCTGATTGCCCTCAAGGTGTTCAAGGACAGTGGTTCCGGCTCCTTCGCCTACCTGGAGCGGGCCCTGCAGTGGGTGAATGCCAACGCTGCCGCCTACAACATCGCCTCGGTCAATCTCTCCCTCGGTGATGCTCTCAACTGGGCCGATCCTTCCTCCCACTACGGACTGGGGGATGAGTTCGCCTCCCTTGCCTCCCAGGGAGTGCTGATCAGTGCCGCGGCGGGGAACAATTTTTACAAGTTCGCCAGCACTCCAGGCCTCTCCTACCCGGGCGTTGATCCGAACGTGATTGCCGTAGGAGCGGTGTGGACGGAAGACGTGGGAGGCAACCGGCGCTTCACCAATGGCGCCATCGATTTCAGCACCGCCCCAGATCGGATTGCCAGCTTCAGCCAACGAGAACTCGATGGGCTGCCCTTCCTGGCGCCGGGCATCCTGATCGAAGGGGCTAGAGCCGGCGGCGGCACGATCTCCATGGGAGGCACCAGTCAGGCCACCGCCTTTGTTTCGGGACTAGCCACCATCGCCCAACAAATCAGTGTGGCCACCATCGGCCGCCGGCTCTCGCTGGTGGAGTTCAAAACCCTGCTGGCCCAAAGCGGCGATTGGCTCGTGGATGGCGATGATGAAAACGACAACGTCATCAACACTGGGGGCTCCTACCCCCGCCTGAATGCCCTTCGCCTGGCGGAGGCGATCATCGCCCTCGACCCGCGGTCTCTGCCTGGCCCAGGGGGGTCACAAGGTGGTGGAGCCGATGGCCACCCATCACCCGCACCCACCACCCTCAGCCTCTCCCACACCATCAACCTGCTGGCGGGCCAGGTGGTGGCGGATCGGGACTTCAGCAACCAACTCCAACAAGCCGATACCACCGCACCCACGGCCACCATCCAGTTGGATCCCACGGCCCTCGGCCTTGGCCAGACCGCCTTGGTGGCGATCACCTTCTCCGAGGAGGTGCAGGGCTTTGACCTGGCGGACCTCAGCGCTGACAGCGGCAGCCTTGCCGAGCTCACGCCGCCATCCGCCCCTGGCGGAACGGTTTGGACCGCCCGCTTCTCCCCTGACCTCGGCGTGAACACCACAGCAAACGTGGTGGCCTTAGCTCCGGGTTCATTCAACGATCGAGCCGGCAACCCTGGCCTGGGGGCCTCCAGCCCCCACTTCAGCGTCGATACCCGCGAGGGCGTTCCTGCGGTCAACACCGGCACCGCCTCCTTCGCGATCTCGGGCACCGCCGCCGTCGGCAACACCCTCAACGCCGTGCTCCAATCCGCCGATCCCGATGGCGAGGGCTCTGGCTTCGCCTACACCTGGCAATCCTCCAGCAATGGCACGACCTGGAGCGCCGTCGCAATTGGCGAGAGCTACATCATTGCCCCCGCAGACGCGGGCCAGCAGCTGCGCTTGCTTGTGTCCTACACCGATGGCCGGGGCTTCGCGGAAAGCACCGCCACCGCCGCCCTTACGGTCGTCAATAGCCCGCCAACCTCCAGCGATGACTCGCTCAGCCTGACGGCTGACGCCTCCGTGCTGCTGAGCGGCGCAGATTTCGGCTCCTTTGCCGATGGCGATGGCGACGCCTTTGCGGCTGTTCAAATCACCACCTTGCCAACCTCCGGCCTCCTCGAGTTTCTTGGCGTGAGCGGCTGGCAGGCGCTGGAGCTCAACCAACAACTCAGCGCCGCCGATCTCGCCGCTGGTCGGTTGCGCTTCACGCCGGCCGCCGATGGTTCTGGTAGCTCCTCCAGCAGCCTTGGCTTCAAGGTGGGCGATGGCCAGCAGTTCAGCAGCTCCGCCTACACCCTCCGCTTCCAGATCAGCCCGGCTGAGGATCTTCCCTACACCACGGGGCCTTCCTCCATCAACACGCTCAACCTCGGCTCAACAGCCCGGGGTTATGCCTTGAAGCACGGCAATGCTAAGCCGGTCCAGGTGCGCTATTCCGGCGGTATCGCCTCGGACAATAAGCTTGGCGCAGGCTGGACTGCCGTGGCCGCTGCGCCCACCAGCACGGGTTACGCCTTCTATTGGCGCAACAGCACCAGCCAGCAAGTGGCACGCTGGAACCTCAATAGCAGCGGTGTTTACGAATCGGGCTACTACCTTTCCGGCAGCCTGCTACGCAGCGAAGAAGCCAACCTTAGCCTCGATCTCAACGGCGACGGCTACAGCGCGGGCCCCAGCACCATCAATGACCTCAACCTCGGTCGCACCTCCCTGGGCTATGCCCTCAAGCCGGGCACTGCCGCCGCGATCCAGGTGCGCGATTCCAGCGGCAGCGCCGTCTCCCCCGCCAGCCTCGGCGGCGATTGGAGTGCCGTGGCCGCCGTCGCCGCTGGCAGCGGCTATGCCATTTACCTGCGCCATCGCAGCACGCAGCAGCTGGAGCGCTGGGACCTTGACGCTAGCGGCGTCAGCACAGCCAGCACCAGTCTCTCGAGCGCCCAGCTCAGCACTGACGAAGCCATCTACAACAGCGATCTCAACGGCGACGGCTTCATCGCCGTGGGCCTGATCACCACCCCCCAGGGCTACGCGTTGCTCCGCGCCGGTCAACCGCCGCTCCAGGTGACCTATCCCAACGGCAACGCCTCCCCCTCCAACCCTGGCAACGGCTGGACCGCCAGCTTCGTCTCACCGATCGGCCCCTGGTATGTCCTCTACTGGAACAACAGCGTCAGCAAGGAAGCGGCCAGCTGGACCCTTGATTCCAGCGGCGCCTACAGGTTGGGCTCGATGCTTTCGCCCAGCGCCTTACGGGTGACGGAGGGCTTCGTCCAGCGCGATCTCAACGACGACGGCTTCATCGCTGGCAGCAGCACCATCAACGGCCTCACCCTCGGCAGCACCGCCCTGGGCTATGCCCTGCAAACCACCGCTGGCACCACGGTGCAGGTGACCTGGCCCGGCGGCAATTGCTCCGCCGAAAGCCCCGGCAACGGCTGGCACGCGACGGCCGCCGTGCCCGACGGCAGCGGCAGCCGCCTCTACTGGAGCAACAACGCCAGCCAACAGCTCGCCCGCTGGAGCCTTGATGCCAACGGCGCCTACCAGAGCGGCAGCTTCCTCAGCACGGACCAGCTCTTCAGCGAGGAAACCAACCTCAACGCCGATCTCAATGCGGATGCGATCATCGGTGCCGCCTTCAGCACGATCGAAAGCCAGGGCAACACCTCCCTATTGCGCCGCAACGACGGCATGGCCTTCGTGCAAGTGGGCAGCGAGCGGGATCGGGTGATCTCTCCCTTTGGCCTCGGCACCGGCGACAGCACCAGCACCTGGCAGATGCTCGCCGCCGAAATCATTGGCGAGAAGAACCAGATCCTCTGGCGCAACAACCCCGGCGATTTCCTGCATCTCTGGACCTTGAATAGCTTCTGGACCTGGCAATCATCCTCCGGCAACATCGATCCGCTTTCACAAGAGGCCCTTGGCTTGGAGACCAGCTTCCAGCTGGATCTCAATCGCAATGGGGTGATTGGTTGAACGTCCTCCAGCCGCCAGCTGGAGTTGCCGTCGTCGTTGTCCAACCCTCTGGCGGCCATCGGTTCGGCGGAGCGTGGACTTCCCCCTTGGCCAACGCCGCTGCGGGCCCCGGCTGGTGATCAGCCGATGGGCCGCTCAGCGCCCCCCCCCGCTCCCGGGTGCTGGGATGCCGGCCTGGCCCGGCCGCTGCTGGCCCACTGGCGCAGCGCCTCCAGCTGTTCGCGGGCGGTGCGGGACAGCGGCACCACCTGGCTGGCCGCCGCGATCAGGTCGGCTTCGCTGATCTCCCGCCCCTCCCCGAACGCCAAGTGCATCGCCTCGATCACCGTCTGCTCCAGTTCGGCGCCGCTGAAGCCCGCCGTGCGGTCCACCAGCACCTCCAGCGGCAGTTGATGCCGCGGCCGCCGTTGGCGCAGCTGCAGATCGAGGATGGCGCGCCGCTCCTGGGCATCGGGCAGCTCCAGCAGGAAGATCTCATCGAAGCGGCCCTTGCGCAGCAGCTCGGCCGGCAGGCGCTCCACCCCATTGGCGGTCGCCACCACGAACACGGCGCTGGTCTTCTCCGCCATCCAGGTGAGCACGCTGGCCAGCACCCGTTGGCTGGTGCCGCCATCGCTGCGGCCATCGCCCATGGCCAGCCCGAAGCCCTTATCGATTTCGTCGATCCAGAGCACGCACGGGGCCATGGCCTCGGCCCGCTGGATCATCTCGCGGGTGCGGGCCTCGCTGGCCCCCACCAGGCCGGCGAATAGGCGCCCCACATCCAGCCGCAGCAGCGGCATGCCCCAGCCGTGGGCGATCGCCTTGGCGGTGAGCGACTTGCCGGTGCCCTGGGGCCCCACCAGCAGCACCCCCCGCGGTAGCGGCAACCCATAAAGGCGGGCCTCCTCGCTGAAGGCGCGGCGGCGCTGCTCCAGCCAGTGCTTGAGGATCTCCAACCCGCCGATGTCCGCCGGGGTGGCCTGGGTGGGGCAGTACTCCAGCAGCTCGCTGCGGGCGATCGCCTGGCGCTTTTCCTCCAGCACCTCCTCCAGGTCGTCCTCCCCCAGGCAGCCGCGGCGGGCCAGGGCTCGGGCCGCCAGCTGGCGCACCCGCTGTTCGCTCAAGCCATGGCAGGCGGCCGAAAGGCGGGCCAGTACCTCCGCCGCCAGCGGTTCTCCGCTGGCCCTGGCAATCGAGCTCAGCAGCTGGCCGATCTCCTCGCCATCGGGCAGCGGCAGCTCCACCTGGGTGACGCAATCCTCCAGCTCCGCCGGCAGCCGCCAGTCCGGAGCCGTGATCACCACGGTGTGGGGCGCGCGCCGCAGGCTGTCGGCCAGGTTGCGCAGCCTGCGGCAGATGCCGGCGTCGTCGCCGTAGCGGTGGAAATCCTTGAGCAGCAGCAGCACCCCCTGCTCGGGCGCCATCCCCTCCAGCAGCTCCAGGGCCGCCATCGGGTTGCGGGCCGCGTCGCCTTGCTGGTTGGGGGAGCCCCGCAGGCCGGCCACGAAGTCCCAACGCAGCAGCAGCCTGCCGCCCAGATCAAGGGCCACCTGCTCCAGCAGCGCTTCAACCCGCTGCTCCTCGAGGCTGCGAATCCAGAGGATCGGCGTGCGTGAACGGATCAGCAGATCCAGCTGGGCGCGAATCGCGGCGGCCCCCATGGTTCAGGCTCCGTCCTGCCGCAGCTGCCGCAACGCCTGCCAGCGGCGGTCCGGCGCGTCGTTGGCACTGCTCCAACGGTCGGGGCCGGGGCAATCGGGGCCGCAGTGGTACACCAGCGGCCGCTGCAGGCTGAGCTGCTCAAACAGCCAGTGCTCCGGATCAAAAGCCCCTTGGGGGTCAAGCCGCTCCTCCGGCTCCTCCCCCAACAGCGCCTGCAGATCCAGCAGCCCGTCCTCGTCCAGCAAGCTGGCCAAGGCCAGCGGGTCGTCAGAGCCGCTGGCGCCCCCATCCGCTGCCGCCGTGGCGAGGGCAAGCCGCTCGTGGGCTTTGGCCCGCAAGGGCAGCTGGAATGGCCTGAGGCAACGGTCGCAGTGGCAGCCCAGGATGGTGTGGGCCTCCCCCTCCACCTCCAGCGTCGATCCGTGATGGCGCAGGCGGATCCAGCCTTGCACCGGTCCGGCATCCTTCAGCTCCGCCAGCGGTTGCAGCACCGTCAGCTCCAGCTCACCGCCGCGCTGCAGCAGCTGGGGCAGGGGGATCGGCCGCAGGGGTGTGGCGGGGCTGGAGGCAGCGATTGGGGCGGGGGTGGGGGCGGGCGGATCAGAGGTCATGGATGTCGCTCTCTGGTCTGCGTTGGTCTCTGGACTGCCCAGAGGCCTGGGAAGTGGCCCAGCACGGGGGACGGCTGCGGCGCGGGCGATGGCTGCAGCACCGGGGTCGGCTGCAGCACAGGGGACGGCTGCGGCGCGGGGCGGTCCAAGTGCGAGACCACGGAGCCGATCGACTGGGTGGCGCCACAAAGCGAGTGGGGGCTGGAGGGGAAGCTGGCTCGATGGACCGGTGAGCGGGTTAGGTGGCGCGTTGGTGATCGCCCGAAGCGACGGCCGTGTCGTTGAAGCGGCTCTATGGGGCGGCTCTATTTGCGGCCCTTGGGCTCGAACGGCAGCCGGCCGCTGGCGGGAGGGTTGCCGGCCGTGGCGGTCACGGTCTGCTGGGCCATCTGCTTGTCGAGAATTGCCTGCAGGTTGTCGGGCAGGGCCTCGCGGCCGAGCAGGAAGGTCTGCAGGGCCTGGAAGATGTTGGCCACCACCATGTAGAGCAGCACCCCAGCCGGCAGGGGGAAAAAGAGGAACATGGCGGTGATCATCACCGGCGTGATCTTGTTGGCGGTGGACTGCTGCGGATTGGCCGGCATGCCCATGCCCGAGAGGATTTGGGACACAAACAGCGAGGCGCCGAACGCCGCCACCAGGATGGCGATGTCCCAGTTGACGGCGCCATCGGTCATGAAGCCCACCTGACCGAGGGCCTTGATGAACAGGAAGCCACTGCGAGCGGCGAGACCGGGGATCGTGCCCTCCACCACGGCGTCGCCAGGGGCCAGGGCCGTGATCGTGCCGTCGTCCGCCACGCTCACCACCGATTCGCCGCGGCTGACTTTCCAGCTGGGCTTGAAGCTGTCACCGTCTTCGATCGAGGCCAACACCGCCGCAAATCCCTCTCCTTCGCGGGTGTGCAGGCTGGGGGTGATGGTGTCACCCACCCCAAGCTTCAAGCCGTTCTCCAGCGTGCCGATCACCGGCACGTGCTGGGTGCTGGTGACAAAAATCGAATGGCTGGGGGTGTTGAAGGGCTTGGCCTCCAGCGTGGCCATCTGGTCTGCCGGAAGAATCTTGAGGTTGAAGGTGTAGGGCACATCGGCGAACGGCGAGCCCCGCAGCGTGGCGAACAGCGCGAACAGGATCGGCATCTGCACCAACAGCGGCAGGCAGCCCGACAGCGGACTGCCGAACTCTTTCATCAACTTGCCAAGCTCCTCCTGCTGCTTGGTGGGATCGTTGCCGTAGCGGCTCTTGATCTCGGCCTGCCGCTGCTGCATCACCGGCTGGGCGATGCGCATGCGCCTGGCGCTGCGGATCGAGCCGGCGCTCAGCGGGAAGAGGGCCAGGCGGATCACCACCGTTAGGGCAATGATCGCCAGGCCGTAGCTGGGCACCAATCCGTAGAAGAAATCCAGGATGGGCAGCAGCAGGTTGTCGGAGATGTAACCGATCACGTCAGAGCGAAGCTGGTGGGGAAGGATCCGGCTGCCAGTGTGCCCGAACGGGGCCCGGAGCGGCGAACGGAGGGGTGAGAAGGTGGTGGTCCGCTGGCCCGGCGGTGGTGAAGCCAACCAGCGGCAGGCGGCGCTGGGCGCTCGCCCGCTTGGGCTGAGCGGCGCGTTAGGCCAAGCGCCCGATCAGGCCGAGCGGCGTTGTTCTGCAGGGGCGAAGCCAGGCTTGGCGGGCTGGCCGCCGCCAGCGCGGGCCTTGCGGCGCTCCTCGATGTAGGCCTCCAGCTC
>JBIIIX010000141.1:0-7614 GCA_044234415.1 Cyanobium sp. | reverse complement strand
GAAGTGCGCAAGGAATGCAGCGCTGCTTGCCTGCTTCATCGTAACTTCAATCGCAACCTTAATCGCAATTTTAATCAAGCACGACAGCGCGGCAGGGCCAAGACAACTGGCGCGACTTGAAGCGTGATCAAGGCCGTGGCGAGAGTCTCGGGCGTGACATTAGCGAGGCGCGAGGTTATGGAGAGCATCCCTAGAGCCCTGCAGCGCAATGCAGTGATTTTGCCGTTCCGTGATGATCGCCTCCCACCCGTGGCGGCGCGGCAGGGCCAAGTGCCCGCGCCAATCAGCCCGCCCGCAGCGCCGCTTGGGCTGGTTCCGCCAGGGGGGAGCGCAGCCAGGCGTGGAAGCGGGCTGACGCCAGGGTGGCCACGGCGGCCTGGGCATCACTGACGCAGAACTGGGGCCCTAGCCGCACCAGGCGGGAGTGCTCATCATGGCCAACCAACGCCAACACCGGAACCCGCATGCCCACGGCATCCTGCTCAAGGCGGTGGCGCTGGAGGCATTCCCGCAGCCGATGCTGCACGGCGATGTCCGCCGCCTGCTCGGGCTCCAGTCGCACCATCACCAGCTGCAGATCCTCAATGCTGCGGCAGTCGTCCACGATCAGCTGCACGCGATCGTCGCGTCGGTCCACCGACCCCCAGACCAGCAATCGCGCATCCACCAGCAGGTGATCGGCCAGGCGCGCATAGCTCTTGGGGAACACCACCGCTTCGCAGCTGCCGCTCAGGTCCTCCAGCTGCAGCACCGCCATCGCATCTCCCTTGCGCGTGGTGACGCGACGGATCTCCGGCACCATCACCACCAGGCTCACCCGCGCCTTATCCGCCTGCTCCTCCAGATGGGCCAGGCTGATCGGGCTGAGCAGTTTGGTGCGCGAGGCGATCTGCCGCAGCGGATGGTCCGACAGGTAGAAGCCCAGCAGCTCCTTCTCCAGACGCAACTTCTCGGTGGGGGGATAGTCCCGCACCGGCGCCGCCTTGGGGGCGGTGGAGAGGTCCGCCGTTCCCGCTCCCGCGGCTGCCGCCTCAGCCACCGGGGCGGCGAACAGATCGAACAGATTGCCCTGGCCGCTGGCCCGATCCTTGGCCCGGGCGCTGGCCCAGTCCAGGATCAGATCGAGATCGGCCATCAGCTGCGCCCGGTTCGCCCCCGGCTCCAATCCGTCGAGTGCGCCGCAATGGATCAGCGATTCCAAGGCGCGGCGGTTGAGCAGCTGGGGCGGCAGGCGATCGCATAAGTCCGCCAACGACCGATATGGGCCATCCTTATGGCGGATCTCGATCAGCTGGCGAATCGCCCCCTCGCCGAGGTTGCGCACCGCCGAGAGGCCAAACAGGATGCGCCCTTCCACAGGGGTGAAATCGATGCCGGAGGCATTGACATCCGGTGGCACCACCTCGATGGCCATGGCCAGGCAATTGGCGATGTAACGCTGCACCCGGTCCGTTTGGCCGGCGTTGACGGTGAGCAGCGCCGCCATATAGGCCACGGGATAGTGGGCCTTGAGATAGGCCGTTTGATAGGTCACCGCGCCGTAGGCGGTGGAGTGGCTCTTGTTGAAGCAGTATTCAGCGAACAGCACCATCTGCTCAAACAGCTGTGTGGCCACCTTGCTATCCACGCCTCTGGCCGTGGCGCCACGCACGAAGATGTCCTGGTGTTTCTCCATCTCCGATTTCTTTTTCTTGCCCATCGCCCGCCGCAGCAGATCCGCCTCGCCCAGGGAATAGCCCGCCAGATCCTGGGCGATCTTCATGATCTGCTCTTGGTAGACCATGATCCCGTAGGTTTCTGTCAGGATCGGCTTGAGGCTGGGGTGGGCGAAATCGATCGCCTCGCGGCCATGCTTGCGGTTGATGAACTTGGGAATTAAGCCCGCGTCCAGGGGACCCGGACGGTAGAGAGCCAGGATTGAAGAGATGTCCTCTAGCGAGGAGGGCCGCAAATCGCGCACGATCTGGCGCATGCCGCTGGATTCCAACTGGAAGATGCCCTCAAGATCACCGCGGGCCAACAGGGCAAAGGTGGCTTCATCTTCGCTGGGTAGCTGATCTGGATCGAGGCGTTCGTGGGTGCTCTGCTCAACTAGCGCCAAGGTCTTTTCGATCATGGTGAGATTCTTGAGGCCGAGAAAATCCATCTTCAGCAGCCCCATCGACTCGACATCTTCCATGAAGTATTGGGTAATCACCTGACCATCATTGTTGCGTTGCAGTGGCACCACCTCATCCAGGGGTTCGGCGGCGATCACCACCCCTGCCGCGTGCACACCGAAGGTTTTGTTGGTGCCCTCAATCCGCATCGCCAGGTCAACCCAATGCCGCACCTTGCTATCGGCTTCGTATTTCTCTCGGAACTCCGCAGCTGGCGAGTCGGGGCCGATCATCTCCTTGAGCTTGGCGGGCTTACCACGCACCACTGGGATCAGCTTGGCCAGTCGGTCGGCTTCTCCGTAGGCAATATCAAGCACCCGGGCCACATCCTTCAACACCGCCTTGGAGGTCATGCGGTTGAAGGTGATGATCTGGGCAACCTTGTCTTCACCGTAGCGTTGGGTGACATAGTCGATCACTTCACCACGGCGGTCGATGCAGAAGTCGGTATCAATATCCGGCATCGACTTGCGTTCCGGATTCAAGAATCTCTCAAACAACAGCCCGTGGCGTACCGGGTCGATGTTGGTGATGCCGAGGGCGTAGGCCACCAGCGAGCCAGCGGCGGAACCGCGACCGGGACCCACCGGGATGCCGTTATCTCGTGCGAAACGGATGTAGTCCCACACGACGAGGAAGTAGGTGGGGAAGCCCATCTGCTCCATCACCTCCAGCTCAAAACTGAGCCGATCGCCGTAGGTGGCCGCAAACGCTGCCTGTTCATCCAGGCCCAACTTTGCCCGCAATCCCTGCTCCGCCACCAACTGGAGATAGCTCACAGCCGTGTGGCCTTCCGGGATTGGGAAGCGGGGCATCTGGTAGCGGCCCAGAATGTCGTAGTCCTCCACCTTGTCGGCTACCAGGGCGGTGTTGTGCACAGCGCGCTGCACGATCTCCGCCTCGAGATGATCGGCAAACAGCCCCAACATCTCGGCTTCACTTTTAATGTATTCGGTGCCCGTGTAGCGCAGCCGCTTTTCATCGCTGATCAACTTGCCGGTCAGCACACACAACAGGGCATCATGGGCTTCGACATCGCCGCTGCTGAGGTAATGGGCATCATTGGTGGCGATTAACGCAATGCCCAGCTCCTGGCCGATGCGGGCCATCTCCACATTGACGATGCGATCCTCAATGCCGCCGTGATCTTGAATCTCGAGATAAAAGTCTTCGCCAAACTGCTGCTGATACCAGGCCGCCACCTCCCGGGCCACGTCCGGCCGACCGCGCAGAATCGCCTGGGGGATTTCGCCACCCAGGCAGGCGGTGGCCACGATCAGGCCCTCCTTGTATTGGGCCAGCAGCTGCTTATCGATGCAGGCTCGGGCAAAGATGCCGCGTCCGCGCATGCCGCGCAGATGGCTGATGCTGGTGAGCTTGACGAGATTGCGATAGCCAACCGCATTGCGCGCCAGCACCACCAGGTGATACCGACGCTCCTTCTTCACCGCTGGATCATCGAGCGAGCCGTTGATCACATACATCTCATTGCCGATGATCGGCTTGAGGCCCGCCTTGGCGCAGAGCTTGAGCAACTCAATGGCGCCATACATCACCCCATGGTCCGTGAGCGCCAGGGCCGGCATGCCCAACTGCACGGCCCGCTCCACCATGGCCGGCAACTGGCTGGCTCCATCCAGGAGGCTGTAGTCGCTGTGGTTGTGGAGGGGAACGAACGCCAAGAGCCCGGGGCACCTGCCTACAGGCTAGGGGATCCAGCTCAACCGGCAGTGTGCATTCGGGCGGTTCAGGCGCCGCGAACACCAGATGTGGTGTATCCCGGCTTGGAGCAGGGGGGGCGTTGCTGGGGTGGGTGATCAGCCGGTTTCATGCCCAGGCGAGCGCGGCTCGGCCTGCCGGCAGGCCGCAGCCGAGCTCAGGCCGCCAGCGGGGCGCTGGGACGCGTGGTCATCACCCTGGCGGCCTGTTCGTACTGGTGGGCCACCTGCAGCAAGAGAGCCTCCTGCAACACGCCGGTCATCAGCTGCAGGCCGATCGGCAGGCCTTCGGCATCAAAGCCGCAGGGAAGGCTGAGGGCCGGCAATCCAGCCAGGTTGGCGGGAATGGTGAGCAGGTCGGCCAGATACATGGCCAGGGGATCATCCTTGTGGGCCCCGAACCGAAACGCTGTGGTCGGTGATGTGGGGGTGAGCAGCACATCCACCTGCTCGAACGCTCGGTCGAAGTCGCGCCGGATTAAGGTGCGCACCTGCTGGGCCTTGCGGTAGTAGGCATCCACGTAGCCGGCCGATAGGGCGTAGGTGCCGATCAGGATGCGGCGCTGCACTTCATCGCCGAAGCCTTCCGCCCTTGAGCGGGCGGTCATGGCGGCCAGGCTCTCCGCTGAGTCAGCGCGGTAGCCGTACTTCACGCCGTCGTAGCGGGCGAGATTGGCGGAGGCCTCCGATGGCGCGATCACGTAATAGGTGGCGATGCCATCGTCGAAGCGGGGGCAGTTCACCTCCACCAGCTCGCAGCCGAGCCCCTGCAGTGTCTGTGCCGCCGCCAACACCGACGCCCGCACCTCGGGCGCCAGGCCCTGCTGCTCGAAGCATTCGCGGATCAGGCCCACCCGCAGGCCCTTGAGCGGCGCCTCCAGCGCCTCGCGGTAACAGGGCACCGGTTCGCGCAGGCAGGTGGCGTCGCGGGGATCAGCTCCGGCGATCACCTCGAGAATTTCCGCCGCGTCGGCCACGCTGCTGGTGAACGGGCCCACTTGGTCGAGGGAACTGGCAAAGGCCACCAGGCCCCAGCGGCTGACGCGGCCATAGGTGGGCTTGAGGCCCACCACGCCGCAGAACGCGGCCGGCTGGCGGATGGAGCCGCCGGTGTCTGAGCCGAGGGCCGCCACGCATTCGCCAGCCGCCACCGCCGCGGCGCTGCCGCCGGAGCTACCCCCCGGCACCCGCTCTGGATCCCAGGGGTTACGGCTGGGCCCAAAGGCCGACGTCTCTGTGGAGCTGCCCATGGCGAACTCATCGAGGTTGGTCTTGCCGAGCAACACGGCCCCAGCCCGCCAAAGCCGTTTGGTGACCGTGGATTCGTAGGGGGGCACGAAGCTCTCCAGCATGCGGCTGGAGCAGGTGGTGCGAATGCCCTTGGTGCAGAGGTTGTCCTTGATCGCCAGGGGCACCCCCGCCAGGGGCGGCAGGGTCTCTCCCGCGGCCCGGGCCGCATCGATGCGGTCGGCGTCGGCAAGGGCCCGCTCCCTGGTGACCTCCAGGAAGGCGTGCACACGTTCATCAACCGCGCTGATCCTGCGCAGATGGCGCTCGGTGAGTTCGCGGGCGGAGACCTCGCCCCGGGCCAGTTGCTGCCGCCACTCGGCGATCCCCATTCCGTGCTGCCGTGCCAGTGGCATGGACGCTATCAGGGGGAATCCAGGCGTTCGGCTGCTAGGCAGCCGCCCCGTTGCCGTTGCCGTCGTCGCCAAATTCGGTGAGCGGTTCACCGCGGCGGGTGCGCAGCAAGTGGTGTTCCAGGCTCGCGGGGGATTCGGCGCGCAGATCGGCCAGGAAGGGAGGCAGGGACTCCTCCAGGGTGCTGCGTCGCACGAACGGACCAAACCAATAGACGGCATCGGGGGAGTGGGTGACCACCCGGGCCCACCAAGCGAGCCCTAAGCCATTGGCGACGCTGCGGACGGGCCAGAGCAGCGGATTCATGGGCGACGCCGGTTCAGCCCCCATTCTGAACCGCTCGCCCCACGCCGGCGGCCATGCCATCAGAGGCTGACGTCCTGATTGAACTCTGGGGATCGCTCTAGGGTTGTGCCGGCGGGGGGCTGCTGGCCGGAAGGCCCGGTGGCGGCGGTTATGGCTATGGGGTCAGTTTCGGCCCCCTCGCTGGCCAGAGCGGTGGCGAACTCCTCGGGAATGGCCGTGGCGGCGACCGTCGCTTCGGCGCCATCGAGGGGGTGCTCGCTGGCGGCGATGCCGCCGCGCTGGCCAGACGGCGCCGCAGCACCCCCGGCGTCCGCCCTGTCGAATTCGCCTGCTCCAGAGCCTTGGCCGAACTCTTCTGGGACCAGTGCGTCTGGGATCTTTGCCGCCGAAGGCAGGGGTGATGGAGGTGGAGCTTCTGTGGACAGCTCCAGCGGTGCCCCCCCGGTATGTTGCGTCGACGCGGCGATCCCCTCCTCGGCGGTGGCGTCGTCCTCGTCTTCGTCCTCGTCTTCGTCCTCGTCCTCGTCCTCGCCCACGCCCTCCCCGAGCGGCGACGGCGTGGAAGGGGAAGCCATGGCGCCGGTGTCAGGCGGTACATCCGCCGCCAGCTCCCGGTTGGCGGCAGGCGCGGGACTGGGCGATGGCTCCCACGGCGAAGGGTCTTGTGGAGCCGTTGACGGTATGGGCGGTTGGTCCAATGCCGACGGATCGCCCAGGGCCGTGGGCTCGGTCGGTTGCGAGGGTTCCAAGATCTGGGCGATCGAGGCGGCGGCTCCTTCAGCCTCCACCTGGACGGCGGCCAAGCCGGCAGAGCCGAGCGCTTGGTTTGGCTCCTCCGCAAGCCCTTGGGCTTCAACGGCGGCCCCATCGGCTTCGGCAGTGGCCCCATTGGCTTCGGAAGTGGCCCCATTGGCTTCGGCAGTGGCCGCATCAGGCTCCGCCGCTTCCGCCGCTTCCGCTTCCGTCACCCTATCGAGCTCCGCCGCTTCTGCCGCTTCCGCTTCCGTCGCCGCATCGGGCTCCGCCGCTTCCGCCGCTTCCGCCGCCGACACCGACACCGAAACCGACACCGTCATCGGCTCCGGCTCCGGCAGTGCTGGACGCTCCAGCCTGGGGGCCGGGGCCGTGCCGCGCAGCCCGGCCATCCAGCTGCGCCGCGCCACCTCATACAGCAGCAGTGCCGTGGCCACTGAGGCGTTGAGGCTCGGGGTGGTGCCGCGCAGCGGAATGCGCACCAGCTGGTCGCAGCCGCGGCGGGTGAGCAGCGACAACCCCTCTGCCTCCGAGCCCGTGACCAGTACGAGGGGGCCGCTGAGATCCGCCTCTTCCAACGTCACCGTTCCTTCCGCCGCCAGTCCGATCACCCGATAGCCCTCCTGCTTGAGCGCATCGAGCGAGCGGTTGAGATTCACCACCCGCGCCACGGGCAGGTGCTCCAGCGCCCCGGCGGCCACCTTCGCCACCGAACCGGTGAGGCCGGCATTGCGGCGCTGAGGCAGCACCAGACCATGGGCCCCGAGTGCTTCGGCGCTGCGCACGATCGCTCCGAGGTTCTGGGGATCGGTAAGGCCATCGACGGCGATCAGCAGGGGCGATTCGCCCAGCTGGCGGCAGCCCTCGATCAGGGTGTCGAGCTGCAACGTGGCCGCCGCGGCCGGTTGCAGCACGATGCCTTGGTGCACGGCGCCGCCACTGATCTGACCCAAGCGAGCCCAGGTCACCTCCTCCAGCAGCACGCCCGAGGCTTTCGCCTCTCGCAGCAATTGCAGGAACTTGGGGCTGAAGCGCAG
>JBIIIX010000011.1:0-25309 GCA_044234415.1 Cyanobium sp. | reverse complement strand
CCCGCCGGCGGATGCCAGGCTTTGCCGATCACGTGCGGGGTCGGATCGGACCATGGCGAGGCGCCTTCAAGGCCTGATCCCAACGTTCTTCGCATCCCAGTTTCTGGCGCAGACCGTTGCTGTGCTGGATGTCTTGCCGCTGGCCGCGGGGCTGACAGCCTCCGCCGCGGGCAGGGCGGTCAAGGGATCCGTGCAGCCTGGAACCCACCTGGCGGGAGTCATCCCTTCCGCCGCGACTCCCACATCCTCACTGCCCTGTCCCTTGGAGGCGGGTTGGGAGGCGTTGCTGACCCTGCGCCTGCCGCGGGTGGATCGCTCAGGTCGGCCGAGCGGCGGCTTCTCCGCCGCTGCCTACGACCCAAACAGCGACACGTTGCAGCTGCTCAGCGATGCGCCCAACGGCTTCGTCCAGCGCTGGGGCGGTCTACGCGCACTGGTTGCGGCGGCGGCCAAGGGGCAGACAGGCCCGTTGCCGTCCCTGCAGCCGCGGGACGTGCTGCCTTTGCGCAGCGGCCAAGCGCGGCTGCCAAAGGAGATGGATGGCGAGGGGCTGGTGCCGCTTGGAGAGGATCTGTGGGTGGCCAGCGAGGGGAGAAGGAACGCGTCGCGGCCGGCCCAGCTGCTGCGCTTTGATGCCGCCACGGGGGAGCTACGCCAGGCCCTGGAGATGCCCGCGGCGTGGCAGCCGGCGCCTGGACGGGGCCTGGAAGAGAACAAGGGGCCGGAATCGTTGGCGCTGTGGCGTCGAGCCGGCAAGGCGGACACGCTGCTGATGGCGAGCGAGACCGCCCTGCTGCAGGATCCAGTCGGCCAGGCGCGGCTGCTGCGGTGGGAGCTGAGCGCGTCGGGGGCGGTGGCCCACTCGCTCCGCAGCCTGGCCTTGCCGGGGGGAGGACTGTGGTCGTTGACCGAACTGCTGGTGCTGCCCGAGCACCGTGGCGGAGGAGGGTTGTTGGCGTTGCTGCGGCGTTTTGAGCAGCCGGGTGGCTGGGGGGGACGCCTCTTGCTCTATCCGTCGCCAGCACCGACCAGCAAGGCACCCTCCCTGGCCGCCAAGGCAGCTTCGCGGGCCTCCACGCCGATGCCGCCGGCGTCGCCAGCCGCAGCTTCCACCAACGTTGGTTCAGTGAACCCTATCGGCCCGATGCCGCCCATCCAAGGCTGGGACCTGCTGGCTCGCGGCCCCGGCAACACAGGCCTGCCGGCCGACAACTGGGAGGGTATGAGCTGGGGACCGACCCTTGCCGATGGTCGCGCCTCCCTGCTGCTGGTCACGGATGACAACTTCAATCCATTTCAGTCCAATCTGTTGGCGGTGCTGGCGCCGCGGCGGCTAGCGAACTGCCCCGCCAAGGGAAATCGTTCATCCCGGCGATCAGCAGCCGATATTCTCTAAGCCAGCGCTCGCTTCAAGGTCTGCATTCGAGGTTGACCTGAGGGCGGCCGGCTTCCGGAGGCAGGCTTCAGCAGCAGCCCTAATCTGGCGCGAATGGGCTGGAGTGAATGGGCTGGAGTGAAGAGACTGGAGTGAAGAGGCTGTAGCGAAGAGGCTGGCGCAGGGGTAGGCGGGTTTCCAGCGCCATCACCCACTCGGGATTGCAGCCGCCAACGATGCGGGATACCGTGCCGAAGGTCGACCGTCGTGGATAGACCGATGCAGCGCAGCGCTCGAGCCACAACACGAGGATTTGCGGTCATTGGCGATGGTCTGGCTGGCTGCCGTGCTGTGGCAGATGTCGGCTGCATTGAACAGCCAGCGATCATCATTGGCCGCCATCGTGAGGATCTCCCTGATTTCTGCTGGAGTAACTCTGTGATCAGTACCTTAAAAACCAGGTTCTGCGCAACAGTTCTTGGGCCGAAGCTGGGGCCGCCATGCACTTAAATCACAGCCGGTCCAGTCTAGATCTTGAAAACCAGAAACGAACCCCTAATCAGAAAGAGACCCGCTTGGCTCAACGTCAATCAGGTACCACCTTGGATCTTTAGCGATCCAATTGCAGCCATTTGAAGGCATCGTCGGCGGCTCGGTCTTGGCCGAGGCGGTGGCCGACGGTGAAGCAGGCCATCCCGCCGAGGATGAGCAGGAGCGGTGCCTCCTGTTGCGTGGGCGGCGGGTCATTGGGCTGGCGCAGGGCTGTCACCAAGGTCAGATACGCAAAGGCGCTCATCGCCACGGCGCTGATACCAAACAAGGTCGGCACCACCGTGCGGCGGGTCACGCCATGGAACACCAGCACCGGCAGCCCCACCAGCGGCAGCGACGACAACACGGCCCAGAGCCAGCGTTGCGGGCGGCTGTCGGACAGCCGCAGTCGGCAGGACAGCTCCTGTCGTTCCCGAGGCGTCAGCCGCCGCTCATCGGCCAAGGCCGGCCGACTGTTGCGCGATCCCGGATTCCTCAGGTCAGTGTCGCTCGGGCCCGTGGTTGGCGAGCCCCGCTTCGGAGCGGGCGGGGGCGTGGGGCGGTGTTGCTGGCTCATGGTTCACGCCTTGGCGCACCGCGCCGTGCCGCCAACACCTCTTGCACCCGTCGCCAGGGCACGCCATGGGCGCATAGGGCCACCTGCAAATGAAAGATCAGGTCAGCCGCTTCATTGGCGATCGCTTCGGCGTCATCGTCCTTGCAGGCCATCACAAACTCCGCACCCTCCTCCCCGATCTTCTTGAGGATGCGGTTATCTCCCCCCTCCAACAACCGATTGGTGTAACTGCCCGGTTCCGGCCGGCGTTGGCGATACTCGATCACGCGGCTCAACTCCGTGCAGGCATCGGCCGGCGGTGGCAACGCCAGGGGGCCTCCCTCGCTCGCCGGGGTACTGGCTTCGTAGAAGCAACTGCGGGCTCCCGTGTGGCAGGCCACATCACCCCGCTGCTCCACGCTCAGGAGTAACACATCGGCATCGCAGTCGTAGCGCAACCCTTTCAACCACTGTCGATGGCCGCTGCTGGCGCCCTTATGCCACAAGGTTTGGCGCGAGCGGCTCCAATAGTGCACCTCCCCCCGCTCCAGGGTGCATCGCAACGCCTCAGGGTTCATCCATGCCACCATCAGCACCGCTCCATCAAGCCAATCCTGGGCGATGGCCGGGATCAACCCCTGGCCATCGAAGCGCAGCAGCTGCAGCAGAGCATCGGGCGCCGGCAGTCCATCAGCTTTCGGAGCGTCTCCAGCGGCGTCAGGGCCAGACGTGGCGGCGGGGTCAACAGGAGCTCCCATCGTGGTTAAGGCAGTGGCCAAGGCGGCGGCGTGATCTGGAACCGGGAGACCTCGCGCGCCAATGGTCCCCGCCCCAGGCGGAGCGGCTCCGGGAGCGGTGGCCTGAAGCGGAGCGGCAGAAGGCGTCACAAGCGTTGCACGAAGGCGTTGCGCGAGGGCAGTGCACGAAGGCAGTGCACGAGGGCGGTGCACGAGGGCGGTGCACGAGGGCGGTGGAAGACGCGTGAAGAGGATCCGGAATCGGCGACGCCCGGTTTAGCTCCACTTTGCCCTACGCGGGCCGGCTAGTCCTCACCCGCCTGGGTACGGTGCAAGGGCAGCCGCCGTGGACGCCCGCCTCCCCCGCCCCGCCATGCCCCCCTCCGCAGCCGCCTTTCGCTGCAGCAAGAGCTTCAGCGGCTACCCCTGCACCCACCGCCAATGGCGTCATCACGGCCATTGCCGCTTTGTGCATGGCTACAGCCGCAGCTTCACGTTCTGGTTCCAGGCCTTGGAGCTTGATGCCCACGGTTTTGTGGTCGACTTCTCCAGCTTGCGGCCGCTGGAACAGCAACTGGCTGAACAGTTCGACCACACCTTTCTCGCCAACGCCGACGATCCCTTGCTCGACACCTGGCGCCAGCTGCACGACCAGGGTGCCCTCGACCTGCGCGTGATGGACAACGTGGGCATGGAGGCCTCCGCTCAGCTGGTGTGGGGCTGGGCCAACACCTTGCTGTGGGAGCGGGATCGCGGACGCAGCTGCTGCTGGCGCGCGGAAGCGCGCGAGAACGAAACCAACGCCGCCCAGTACATTGAATACCCGAGCTGGTTTGCTGCCGCTCCCACCGCGGCGGCTGATCAGATCTGGGACGCGCCCTGACCCGCTCGCCTGGTCCCTCACGCTGGGCCAGCGCCGCAGCAAACCAGCATGACCAGCAGCCAGCATGTCCTTTGGCCATCAGACCATTGGCCAGCATGACCATTGGATGGTGCCCTTCGCGCCTCCCCCTTCCACCCGCCGATGACCTCCAGCTCCTCCAGCTCCGGCTCCAGCGTCAGCGCCGCTCAGCCCAGCAGCGCCAGCCAGCTCGACAGTGCCGCCCTGCCGGTGACGATCCTCACCGGCTTTCTTGGGGCCGGCAAAACCACCCTGCTCAACCACATCCTCAGCAACCAGGAGGGTCTCAAAACAGCCGTACTGGTGAATGAGTTCGGCGAGATCGGGATCGACAACGAACTGGTGGTTGCCACTGGTGATCAGATGGTGGAGCTCAGCAACGGTTGCATCTGCTGCTCGATCAACGGCGAACTGCTCGAAGCGGTGCACCGCATCCTGGATCGTCCCGACAAGGTGGATTACTTGGTGGTGGAAACCACCGGCCTGGCCGATCCGTTGCCGGTGGCGATGACCTTCCTCGGCAGCGAGCTGCGCGATCTCACCCGATTGGATTCGATCATCACCCTCGTGGATGCCGAGAACTTCGGCGATGAAATCCTCCAGGGCGAGGTCGCCCGATCCCAGGTGGTCTACGGCGACATGATCCTGTTGAACAAGTGCGACCTGGTCGACGCTGAGCGCTTGGCTCAGCAGGAACGCCTTCTGCTGGAGATCAAGCCAGAAGCCCGCATCCTGCGCTCCGTCAACGGCCAGGTGCCCTTGCCCCTGCTGCTCAGCGTCGGCCTATTCGAAAGCGATCGGGTGGTGGCCCACCAGAACCACGACGCCTGCGACCACGACCACGGCGTCTGCCTGCACGATCAGGGCTCCGGCGATGCTGGCAGCCAGGGCCACAGCCATGAGCACAGCCACAGCCATGAGCATGGGCACAGCCATGAGCCTGGCCACGGGCCAGACAACAGCCACGCCCACAAGCACCACGACCATGCCCACCACGGGCCGGGGCACGAGCACGCCCATGACCATGGCTCCCCGGATCACCTGGCGATTGAGGGGTTTACCTCTCTCTCCTTCCGCAGCGATGGCCCGTTCTCGCTGCGCAAGTTCCAGAACTTCCTCGACAACCAGATGCCTGCGGGGGTGTTCCGTGCCAAAGGCATCCTTTGGTTCAACGAAAGCGAGCGGCGTCACGTGTTCCACCTAGCTGGCAAGCGCTTCTCCATCGACGACAGCGACTGGAGCGGGCCCCGCTCGAATCAGCTGGTGCTGATCGGCCGCCAGCTCGACCACGCCACCCTCAGGCACCAGCTGCAGGCCTGCGTCGCCCGCGACGCCGGCAAGGGCTTCGGCTGACCGAATTCCCATCCCGTTGCCGCTGCTGCTCCAACCCGCCAAAACCGGGCTATGGTGTGCGGAAGCGAAAATGACCCATGGCCGAATTGCTGCTCCTGCTCAGTGTTTTCGGCTTGCTGGCCCTGGTCTGGTTCGCCTTCGATTCCGATGACGACAACGGCGGTGGCGGCTTGATGCAACCGGTCCTCATTCCGGTGCGTAGCCAACCACGGCGGTGATCATTTCCATGCCTGTCCCTGCGGCCACGCTGAAGGTGAAACCTGCAAAACAGGCGGGCTAATCCTTTTGGATCCTCCCGGTTATTTTTTTGCGAAATTGTTAACAGGCTAGCCTCATATTTTGCCCAGCAATTGATCGGTAGAGTTGTGTAGTCCTAAAGTTTTACCCAATTCTTGCAGGCTTACCGATTGAAGCCCGCTTCGATCAAGCTTCAAGCTGCTGTCCCGATGCAACTGGAGGCTAACAGTTTACCCATAAAACAATGAATCCTGGTCGTTGTGAGTAACAATCGTGCTGTTTCGAGAACAGTGCTGTGTCGTGAACAGTGCTGTGTCGTGAACAGTCCTGTTTCGGGCACAGTGCTGTGTTGTGCATGCTGCTGCCTTGGGAACAGTGTTGCGTCGGACCAATTTAGGGGCCGGATTCTGTAGGGCCTGATGTTGTAGGGCCTGATGTTGTGGGGGCGGATGGTGTATGGGTCGGAAGGTGTTCCGCTCCGGCACAATTAGGCGTGAGCTGAATTAATCAGGCACAGGTGAACGACGTTGCGTTGTTCGCGATGCTCATATTAGGTAAATTCAGCTCTTCCGTCGCGGCTGGTTCGTCGCTACTCGCCCATCACGGGGCTTCGCCAGCCGCAAACCCTAGGCTTTGTGTCGCCGCTCATGGCCTGTCGGCCAACCAAGGCGCTAACACGCGGTGCCGAATCGCCATGGCAGACGCCAAGGTGACATTCGTTACATGGTTCTGCCACATTCTTTGGCGCCACAACCTCTTGCCACGGCCTAGGGTCCGCTGCGGTCTTTGCCATGGCCCTTGCGGCCCATGTTCCGCTTTCCCGCCCACCTTGCGCGCCATGCCCGCGCCACCTCACCAGATCTCCCCGCCGCAGCCGGACGGGGCTGGGCTGGCAGGTCCTCCAGCCGCGGCATCAGCAATCCAAGTCAGGACACCAACGCCAGCTGCCTTGGCAGCTCCGCCGCGGCTGACCTCAGCGGCTCCCGCCCGGGAAGCACCGCACGCTGGTCTTTAGCCATGCTCCGTCTAGGCCCCTTCAGCCTGGCCGCCGGCCTGGCGGCCTGCCTCGCCGCTTGCGCCAGAGACGCGCCGGTGGTGGGCGTCTATTCCGGCCGCCACTACAACACCGACAAGGAGCTCTACCGGCGCTTCACCGCCAAGACCGGCATCCGCGTGCAGCTCATGGAGGGCAAGGACAATGCCCTGATCGAACGCCTGCGGCGGGAAGGCCAACGCAGCCCAGCCGATCTGCTCGTGCTCGTCGATGCCGCCCGACTGCAACGGGCCAGCGATCTCAACCTGTTTCAGCCAATCCGCTCCCAGGCCATGGAACGGGATGTGCCTGCCCCGTTGCGCGATCCCCAGGGCCGCTGGTTCGCCCTGACCCGCCGGGTACGGCTGATCGTGGCCAATCCAAGTCGGCTGCAAGGCGCCTTGCCGCGCTCCTACGCCGACCTGGCCCAGCCCCCCCTCTCCGGCCAACTCTGCCTCCGCGACAGCCGCAGCGTGTACAACCAATCGCTGGTGGCTGATCAATTGATCCGCCTCGGCCCCGCCGCCACCGCCCTCTGGATCCGCGGGATGGTGGGCAACCTGGCGCGGCCGTTCTACAGCTCCGATCTGCCCTTGGCTCGGGCGGTGGCCCGCGGCGATTGCGGCGCCGCGTTGGTGAACAGCTACTACGTTGCCCGCATGCTCTCGGGCGACAGCGGCAATGCAGATCGCCAACTCGCCCAGCGCCTGAGGGTGGTGTTGCCCAATCCCGCCCACGTGAACATCAGCGGCGCCGGCGTCAGCCGCTTCAGCCCCCGCGCCGCTGAGGCCACCCGCCTGCTGGAGTTCCTCGCCTCCGAGGCCGGCGGCCACGGCTATGCCAGCGCCAACCATGAATATCCCCTGCGCGGCACCTCCAACGACCCCGTGCTGGCCCGCTTCGGCCAGCTGCGCGGCGATGGCGTGCCGATGGCCCAGCTGGGGGCCCGCAACCGCGAGGCGATGGCGTTGATGCAGGCCAACGGCTGGCGTTGACGATCCGCCCAGCCATCGCGACCTTGAATCGCATCAGGCTGTCAGATCAGACGTTCGCGTCAGACGTGCTCATCAGGCTTGCGCATCTGACAGCCTCATGACGATCAGACCGCCTGCGTTCCGCCCCGCTTAGAACTCCAGCTTGATTTGCAGCCCCACGGTGCTGACCGTGGACCTACTGGCCCTGGCCGCCGGGATTGAAGATCCACTGCAAGGTGGGCTGGAGGGTGAGATGGGGGCCGAGCACGATCGGGTAGCCCAGCTCCAGCACGCTTTCATCCTGCAGGCCCAGCACCGGGCTGAATACGTTGCGGCCGTAGCCCACCACCAGCACATCCTGGGGACGTGAAGGGATCATGCCTTGGGCCAGCCAGCCCACCTGGCCGTAAAGACACCGGGTTAGTGTCTGGGCTGAAGCTGGTGAGAATGCCCCCATAGATGCGGTGGGCCAAGCCAAATGGCAGCCAGATCGGCACGGTGAGGTTGGCATAAGCCCCCTGGCTGGGCACCGCCACAATGCCGGGATTCAAGGGCGGCGCGATGGTGGGCAGCAGCCCAGCCGGGATGGCTCCCCCGGCGGCAGCAGCGCTTGCCAGGGCCGGATTGCCATTGCCCGTGAGCGACAGCTCTAGGGGCGTGGCCTTGCTGCTGCTCAGGAACCCTCCGAGCTGCAGCAGTCCGTCCGGCAGCTGGGAGCTCAGCTGCCGTTGCTTCAAGCGCCAATCGGCGGCAGGCCAGTGATGTTGCAGCTGCAGCACCTGCAAGGTGCCTTGCAGATTGGAGAGAGGCGTTCCAGGAGTCGCCCCCTCATTCGTCAGTTGCAAGTTGCTGTTCAGGCCATAGATGCCATCGCGCCGATCTGTGTGTTTACAGGGCCTGTAGGTCAACAGCACAGAGGGGCTACTGTTGGGTGAAGTTTGATAGCCAGGCACGTTGATGATGTAGGTGGCATCGAGGGCGGAATGCACATAGAACACATAGGCCGGCGCCAGAAACAAATCGGGATCCAGGCTCATCCAGCCCAGCCTCACTCGCAAGCCTCCCACCGGCGCCTTGCGCTCCAGCGTCAGCTGGGACAGATAGGCCTGCTCGGACAGTGCCGTCGATTGCAGAGGAAAGATGGCCCCACGCTGTCGGCCATGCCGGAATCGCCCCACACCTGGCTGCCCACAGCGGTGAGATTCCAGCGATCGAGCTCCGTCCACATGGCTTCGTTCTTGTTGCGGCCTGTGCTCAGCGTCAGCTGCAAGGAAGCCTGCTGCACCTAGGTGGAGGTGAGGCTCCGGCCACCAGCGAGGCTCAGCAGGGGTTGAGCCGTGTAGGCCACGCTCACATCCATCCAGCTCGGCAGTGGCAGCAGTCCCGCCAGGGCCAGCCCAGTGGCCGGAATGCCCAAGCCCTGCCCGCGCACAACCCAGGGGCCAACCGCATGCCCTGCAGCACCAGCGCCAGCGCCAGCCTCCAGGTCGTGAGCTTGAGGGCCAAGGTTGGGGCAAGTCCCCTGGGGACCAACGTCCGCGGCAGGCCGAGCGACAACCTCAGCGGCCGGAGACCCAGCGAAAACTACGTCCCCGGGGGGCGGGCCGGAATCCTCGCTGGCCTTCGCCCGGCCCCTTGCGATGCCGAAGAGCGACCGCGAGCCTGGAGGGACAGCGAGGGGCTTGAGCCAGAGATCGGCAATTCGCCCGGTTCTGCTGGCAGCCGATCAGCAACCAGACCTGGCAACCCAGACCAGAGACGCGGGGCTTGGCCATCTGCTCGGCTTCGCCGTCCCATCGGCCGCCCGTGAGATCAAAGCACTGCTTAGGTTGACGGATTCCATCCGGCGGCGATGCCCTTCGTTGGCGATTTGTCGATCGTCCCGGCGCGCTTCAGCGGGCGCGCCGGCTTGGCGTTGCTGGTGCTGCTGCTCACCGCCCTGGCGTTGTTGCCGCTGCTTGGCCTGGCCCAGGAAGCCCTGCTGGTCAGGAGCCCTGACGCTGGCCTGGGGCCCGAGGGCTGGCGGCAGCTGGCCAACACCTCCTTGCTCGTCCTTTCGGTGGGCCTGGGCAGCGGCCTGCTGGGCAGCGTCAATGCCTGGCTGAGCAGCGCCTGCGCCTTCCCTGGACGCCGCTGGTTGCGGCCGGCCCAGCTGCTGCCGCTGGCCGCCCCGGCCTACCTGCTGGCCGCCACCGTGATCGACCTCGGCAGCCGGATCAGCTTGCAGGTGCAGGGACTCGGCTGGGCGGCGGCGGTGCTGGTGCTCTCCACCTACAGCTATGTGTTTCTGCTGGCGAGTGAGAGCTTCGCCAACCTGGGCCGCCAATCCCAGGAGGTGTGCCGCAGCCTCGGGCTCGGGCCCTGGCGCTACTGGCTGCGGGTGGCCTTGCCCTTGGCCCTGCCCGCGATCGGCGCTGGCATCGCCCTGGCGGGGATGGAGGTGGTCAACGACCTCGGCGCCGTGGAGCTGCTCGGGGTGCCCACCCTTTCGGTGGGCGTCTTGCAACGCTGGCAGAGCGATGGCGATCCCTCGGGAGCCGTGGGGCTGGCGCTGCTAGCACTCCTGATTGTGACCCTGCTCGTGGGCGGTGAGCGCTGGTTGCGGCGCCGCAGTCGCCGCTGGGAGATGGCAGGCCAGAGGGACCCGGCCGAGGCCTGGCGGCTGCGTGGTTGGCGGGCCTGGGCGGCCCTGCTGCTCACCCTGCTGCCTCCGCTGCTTTGCCTGGGGCTGCCGTTGCTCTGGGCATTGTGCTCCCTGGATCAGCTGCGGCCGGAAAGCTGGAGCGAACTGGCGGCATTGCTGCTGCGAAGCCTTGGGCTGGGCCTCGCCGCCACGGCCCTCACCTTGGTGGCGGGGCTGCTGCTGGCCGAAGCGCGGCGCTGGCTGCGTCAGCCCTGGTTGCTGCGGCTCAGCTTCCTGGCCGGGATGGGCTATGCCCTGCCCGGGGCGGTGCTGGCGTTGGGGTTGCTGCTGGTGGGCAATGGCTTATCGCTCGCTCCCTTGCCGTTGCTGTGCTGGGGCTATGGGGTGCGGTTCCTGGCCGTGAGCAAGCAGGGCCTTGATGCCGCCTTTGAGCGGTTGCCCCCCAATCTGGATGAGGCCGCCACCGTGCTCGGTTGCAACTGGATCGCGGTGCTGCGCCGCGTGCATCTGCCCTTGCTGCGTGGTCCGCTGCTGGTGGGCGCTCTGCTGGTGTTCGTGGATGTGGTGAAGGAACTGCCGCTCACCCTCGCCCTGCGACCTTTCGATTTCGACACCTTGCCGGTGCGGGTGTTCCAATACGCCAGCGATGAGCGACTGGGGGCGGCACTACTGCCGGCGTTGCTGATCCTGCTGCTGGGGTTGCTGGCGGCGCTGGCGTTGGTGCCGGGCCTGCCATCCCAGGCGAAAGCAAAGCAAGCGGGTGTGGCCTTGGCACAAGAGGCCCCAGCCCATGAATCGAGGCCCCCTGGCAACGGAGCCGCTCCGGCCTGATGCGCCAGGCCGGCGGCCGGCGCTGATGGGGCGGGATGGTCCGAACCAACCGGGCGCTCTGCTGGCGCGATCAGAGCCGCCGGCTCATCGGGGCGCCAGCGCGATGGGGCCCGCGGTCTGATCAGGCCGCCGCCAGGGGCGCCGATTCCACCAGGGATGGCGCCAGGCGCAGGCCCGCTTCACCGCTCGGGGCCAGCAGCAACCGCTCGCCCCGCAGCCTCGAGATCAGGCGGGTGGTGGTGACCCGGGTGGTGCCGATCAGCTCGGCGATGCGCTCGTGGGTGAGCCGGAAGGGAAGGTCGCACCAGTCGCCGCAGCGGCGTCCCAGTCGCCGAACCAGCAAGGCCAACAGAGCTTGCAGCCGCTGCTCGGCCGAGCCGAGGTGGCGGATGCGCAGCAGCTGCAGCGTCCACTCATTCACGGCATCGAAGCCGTGGCCATCGCGGGGTTCGGCGTCGCTGCGAAAGCAGAGGGGGGTGAGGGCCTCAAGGCAGACGCCCTCGCTGCAGAGCCTGTCGGTGCGCAGCTGGTCGCCGGGCTGGAGGAAGGCCAGGGTCATGCCTTCGGTCTCCTCGCAGGGGCAATACACGCGGGCCATGCCATCGAGCACCTCCAGGCAGTGGCCATGGGGCCTCAGGCCGGGGTCGATCAGCACGGTCTGGCCGGGAGGCATGCGCACGGCGGCAATGGAGGGATCTGGCTGGAATCGGAAGGCCATGGGGATGGAAGCGAGCCACCGGTGCCCGCGGCCCCGGCTTGTTGCGAATGAATCGCAACCTAAACAACCCGGGCACCGTTTTGCAAGCGATTCTCAAAACCAACTAGGCGGCCGCGCCAACAGAGGCGACCGCTCCACCAAGCACCACGGCCACCCGCTCATTGGCCAGAAGACTCAAGGTCGAACGCGGATCAGGACCAGTCCAGCCCGCGATCAGGACCGGCCCCGCTCGCTTAGGAGTGGGGAAAGCCAGCGGGCATGGCGCCCTGTTGAGATCGCTCACGGCAGCGGCGGCGCAAACGACGGGCGCTGTGCCAGCCCGCGAGGGCTGCGGCAATGGGCATGGGCCCGGGGGTAGGCGCTAGGTAGAGATCCACGGGGGTAGGAGCTTGGTAGAGCTCGAAGGTGGCGTACGGTGGGGGTGAAACCATTTCGAGACACGCACATATCGGCCAGGAATAGGGCGGAACTTCGTATTCAGATGGAGATGGGACGTACACCAGAGGCGGAGGAAGGGGATGATCGGGGTTGTCGGCTAAATCCACTGGCGGATCGATGACAATCGGCTCAGGAATAAGGCTTACAGGCACGTCTGAGTTGTAGCGGAGCGCCCCTTTGATCCATCGATTGGCACTCTCATCATCGTATTGCAAGAAATCAACCGCAAAGGAGAGCACCCCATCGACATCAAAACTTGATTCCAGAATGTTAAACGAACCGGTGAGTCTATTGTTGCCACGATGGTTGCCACTGAACTCGAGTCCTGCGTCCGTTGCATCCTTAAAGGCCGAGCGGGTAGCCTTAGCAAAGGAACCAACAGTAAGGCTCGCCCCCTCGGCAGGCGCTAGGTCGAGGTTCCAATAGCGAAACGAGGGATCACTCGTCCAGGGTTTGGCGATGCTAAAAAAGAGGCCTGAGGAAGGATCGCCGAGAACACCAAAGTCGAAGCCGTTATCTGGCCCCGCGTTCACCGTTTCGCCAAGGCCGACCAAGCTGTAAGGGCTACTGATGAAGGACAACATCGACGCCGCTTGGGCCGGTTGCAAGGGGGACGCCACAGGCAGGGCCAACGCCCAAGCCAGCAAGTGGGTCCAGCGGTGGCTGTGGGATGCGTTGCGGGAAGCCTTGGCCATGCAATGGAATGGAATGGTGTTACGCGAGATCTGTTAGTTGCGGAATCTAGCCGTTGATTCAGGAGGTTGCTGACGCCAAGACCCGAATCAAGAAGCGATGCAACGAGATATGCGCCTGTTACCTGTCGCAGCAAAGACGCCAGCGACCGCAGGCGCC
Source organism: Cyanobium sp. (assembly GCA_044234415.1). Taxonomy (GTDB): domain Bacteria; phylum Cyanobacteriota; class Cyanobacteriia; order PCC-6307; family Cyanobiaceae; genus Cyanobium. The sequence goes on along the minus strand of JBIIIX010000011.1, from coordinate 12,129 downwards.
GCCGGCAGGACAAACGGGCCATGCTCCAGGCCCATCCGTCAGCGGGCATGAGCACCTGATCCCCCAGCAGGATCAGCAGAGCTGGATCGCGGTAACTTTGATTGCGCCATTGCTGGGTGCTCATCACCCCCGTGCGCTTGAGCGGTGTTTGGCCCGCCATGGAGTTGGGGCCGGACAGCCGGCGGCAGGACTTCGGCCAGCACCAGCTCGCGGGCCTCCCTCAGCACCCGCTCCACCTGCTTCTGGCCCACACCCGGATCGCTGCTGGAACTGGTGAGCGTGATCGCCGCATGGCTGAGCGGCAGCTCGGCGAGATCGCGGTTGAGCTTCGCTGTCAAGTCGATATCAAGCTGCGGCGAATGGCCGGTTAGATCTGAGCATTCCCCTGGCAAAATCAAATCTTGATGATTGCGTCGACAAGCCACGCGTCCAGCCCACGAATCGCCGTGGATCTGACCCGTCTCTGCTGTTGGTATGCAACCGCTGAATGTCAGCCAGGGGTTCACAGGCCAACGCTGGGTCAGCCAGAGGGGCGGAAACAGAGCGAAACGCCGGGATGCGCACTCGTGGGGGTGTGCCTTTCCGGGTTCCTTCAGCCTCAGCCCTCCTCAGCGGTTGCGCAGGCCGGGCACAGCCCCCGCACGTTCAGAACGCACTCGAGCAGCTGGAAGCGATGGCCCTGGGCCGCCGCCAGCCCCGCCGCCAGCACCGAGGGGTTTTCGAATTCCTCGGTGTGGCCGCAGCGCACGCAGACCAGATGGTGGTGATCCCGGTGGCTGTCGCCAGCTAGCTCGAACCGCCGCCCCTCCGGATGGTCGAGCTCCTGCAGGCGCCCCATCGAGCTGAGCAACCGCAAGGTGCGATACACGGTGGCCAACGACACCCGCTCCTCGCTGAGCAGCAGCCGCTGGTGCACGTCCTCGGCGCTCAGGTGGCTGCCCTCCCCTAGCCGCACAAACAGGTCCAGCACCCGCTGGCGTTGGGGCGTGAGCCGCTGGCCACGGTCATGCAGGCTGCTGCGCAGGCCGCCCACGGGAGCGGCCTGGGCATCGGAGGGGGCGGAGTGGGTCGCCAGGGGTCGCCGCCAGCAAACCCCCGAACTGTATTGCGATTGGCGGCCTTTGCTGGGCTCAGCGAACCTGCAGACCGATCTGCGCCAACGCCAGCAACCCACCGAACACCGCTAGCACCAGCGCCGCCCACCTCGACCAGCGGGAGGGCAAAGACCTCCAGAGCAGGAAACTACCGCCACAGGCCAGCGATGAAGCGCTGAAGGCTCCAAGCCACCAGAGGGCGGAGGCCGCCGAGCCGTGGGCCTCCTGGCCGTGGAGCATGGCGTGCACGGCAACCGTGGCGGCGATCAGGCCTCCCCACCAGCCCAGGGCTGGAGGCTGGTCGCGGCGCTGCTGGCGCAGCAGCGGCAACGCCAGGGCCGGAATCGCCAGGGCGGCCAGGATCTCGGCGGCCGGCAGGCCACCGCCCCACGCCCCGAACACCCCTCCTACCAGCCCCCCAACCCAGCAGGTGGGGGGAGATGGCGGCAGCGGCAAGGCCAACCGCGATCAACATCAGCAGATGATCACCGCCGGAAAGGGGATGCAGGAAGCCGGCCGAGAGCCCAGCTTCGGCGGTGCCGTGGGCCGAGGCGGGCTGGGAGGCAAGAACCACCGCGATGGCGGCGCACAGGCCCTGGGGCACCAGGAATCGGCTGATCGGTTGATGGATCATGGTCTCTGCCGGTTTCCGCGCCGGGATGAGGGAACTGGAACGGCGAGTGTTCTGACTGAGGAGCCAGGCTCCATCACAGCTGCGGGACAGCGCCGGAATTGAAACGGTCCAATGCCGCTTCTCACCGGACTTTCCTCATTGCCTTCCCCGCTCAAGGGCCCGATGGGGGCCGGGAAGCCGCTCAATCCCATCTTGGCCCCACGATCAGGAGGTTGTCCGCCCGGCGCCCGGTGTTGGCCCCGGGTGCCCGGTTCTGGTGCCAGGTTCTGGTGCCAGGTTCTGGTGCCCAGTTCTGGTGCCCAGTTCTGACGCCGTGTCGATCAGCGGCCAGCCTCGTAGGGAAGGGAACGGACCCAGCCATCGTCCATAGGCTGAGTACAAGCCAGTCCGTCCTCCCCCCGCCGCAGGCATGTCCTCTCCCCGAACCCGCCTGCCCATGGTCCAGTCGCTGGCCAAGCAGCTGCGGCGCACCCCTCCCTTGGTCCTCGCGATGGCGGTGCTCAGCGCGGGGCTCATCGCTGCCAGTTCCGTTCTCGTCAAGGGGTTCCGCACGGCCGGCAGCACGATCACCGTCACAGGCGCCAGCAGCGAGCGGATCCGCAGCGACTTTGTCGACTGGTCGGTGGAACTGAAGCAGAATGCCCCGAGCCAGCAGATCGCCTACCAACAACTTCAGCCAGCGGTGGAGCAAACGCTGGCCTTCCTCAAGGCCCGTGGCGTCGCCCCCGAGGCGCTGCAGCTGGAGGCGGTGAAGTCGGAGCGGGAAGACTTCCGCGATCCCCGCAACGGCGAGCTGCGCTCGACCACCTGGACGACGCGCCAGACGATCCAGGTCAGCAGCGGCGATGTCGCCAGGATCGCCACGATTTCACGTGAAATCGGCCAGCTGGTCGGTCAGGGCGTGCCGCTGACGATCAATCCACCTGCCTTCACCTACACCAAGCTGGCGGAGAAACGGGTAGATATGCTGGCCAAAGCCACCCGCGACGCCCGCAGCCGCGCTAGCGCCATCGCCGCCGAAGCCGGAGCTCACGTGGGACCGATCACGAAGGTTGACACCGGAATCTTCCAGATCACCTCCCCCAACTCCACGGAGACCAGCGACAGCGGCACCTACGACACTCGCACGATCGACAAGGACATCAAGGCGGTGATGGCCGTGACATTCCGGGTAGACTAACCCTTGCGGCTCATCGCATCAAGCTGGCGGGACGCGCCGCCTCGCCCAGGCGATCCCGATCACGGATCGCGGCAAAAAACTGGACTGAACCCCGCAAATCCCGCCCCCCAACAGATTGACAGGTTCGAGCGAGAGATCGATCAGGGACTTTGCGAAGAGATGAAGTGAGGTGGTTGCCCTTTACTGGACAGATTGGGCACCTGCTGCCGGCTGCCAGGGCCCAGCTCCCCCAGGTGGCATTGCGGGGAGCCAGGCGCTCGCTACCAGCCAGCCTCAGGCAGGCGGCAGACCACCCCGTTCAGCGCTCCGCGCTGGGTTGGCTTGGCGCTGATCCAGCAGGATGATCTTGAAGAGGGTCTGGAGAACGACGGAACATGCTGTCCCTCGATCGCCTCGCCGTCCTTGACCTCACCATCTGGCTGCGCTCCGGAGAGGAAGCGGCACGGCGGCTCCAACTCACCCAGTCCAGCGTCAGCCGGGGCATCCACCGTGCCCTCGATCTCTTCGGTCTCGAGCTCTGCCAAGTGGACCAGGACTGGCAGGTCCGCGGCCCGAGCGAGAGGCTGCGGCTGCTGGAGATGGAACGCCTCCTGCATCAGCACGCCCGCTGGGCTGGCCTGGCGCCGCTGCGGATCGAAGGCACCTATTGGAGCGGTCCGTTGCTGCTCAAGCCGGAGCCCGTTGGCTGGACCGGCGGCCGCCATCTCGTCGTCGGCGTGCAAGCACCGCTGGGGTTGTTGCGCCATCGGGTGATCGACGCCTGGTTGGCCGGGGGGCCCGACTGGCCGGAGCCCGATCATCCCGAGTTCGCCGTTCTGCCCCTCTGTTTGATGCCCATCCACCTGGTGGTGGCTCCTGGGCATCCATTGCTGGGCCAGCTGCGGCGCCAGGGCCAGCTCAGCTGGGACGATGTGACAGCTTTTCCCAGTCTGGCCCTGCCCAGCGGCGCATATCCCAAGGTGGAGGCCTCTCTCCAGGCCATCGGCCTGTGGTCCAGCCCAACCCAAATGCACCGCTACCGCCGGGATCGCTGGGAAGGGTTGAGCGAGCAGGAGCTGAGGGTGGCCTACGCCACCGTGCTCAGCGAACAGGTGGCCGGCCCCCTGGTGCGGCTGCCTTTGTCCCTGCCCGTGGGCAGTGGCGAAGCCCTCGTGGTGCTCCGCGACTGGGCGGAGCAGCGGCCGTTGCTGGAGCTGGCGGCACTGCTGCGCCGGCGGCTGGAACCCTGGGCCCTGCGCCATCCGGAGCTGGAGATCTGCCCGTGAAGGCGCTGGCCCCCGTGGAAGCCTGGTTCGCTAGCCAGGGTTGGCGCCCCCTGCCGTTTCAGCGCCGCTGCTGGCAAGCCTTTCTGGCGGGAGAGAGCGGCCTGATCCAGGTGCCCACGGGCTCCGGCAAGACCTACGCCGCCGTGATGGGCCCGATCGCCCTGCTGCTCCGCGAGGCCGGTGTTGCCGCGCGGGGCTCCGGCAAGGGACTGGATGCCGGTCTACGTCTCCTTTACATCACCCCGCTGCGGGCCCTGAGCCGTGATTTAGCCCTGGCCATCCGCCAGCCGATCGAGGCCATGGACTGGCCGATTCGGGTGGGCATCCGCAACGGCGACACCCCCAGCTCCGAACGGGCCCGGCAGCTGCGCCAGCCCCCCCAGATCCTGATCACCACGCCGGAATCCCTAGCGGTGTTGCTGAGCAACGCCAACGCCCTGGCCCTGTTCGATCGACTGGAGGCGGTGGTGCTGGATGAGTGGCACGAACTGATGGGCGGCAAGCGCGGCACCCAGACCGAGCTTTGCCTGGGCTGGCTGCGCGGCCTGCGGCCGGGGCTGCGCACCTGGGCGATCAGCGCCACCCTCGGCAATCTCGCCGAAGCCGCCCGCACCGCCGTCGGCGTGGCGGCACCGGAGCCCACGCTGATCAGCGCCCAGCTCAAGCGCGGCACCGAGATCCGCAGCCTCTTGCCCGACAGCATCGACGGCTTCCCCTGGGCCGGACACCTCGGCCTGCGCATGCATGAGCAGCTGGTGGCGGCCCTCGATCCCCGCATCGCCACCCTGCTGTTCACCAACACCCGCAACCAGGCGGAGCGTTGGTACCAATGCCTGCGCTGGGCCTGTCCTGAGATGGAGGGAGCCCTGGCGCTGCACCACAGCGCCATCGATCGCGCCGAACGGGAGGCGATCGAGTCGGGGGTGAAACAGGGTGACTTGCGCTGGGTGGTCTGCACCAGCTCTCTCGACCTGGGGGTCGACTTTCAGCCGGTGGAGCGGGTGGTCCAGATCGGTTCGGCCAAGAACCTGGCCCGGCTGCTGCAGCGGGCCGGCCGTTCCGCCCATATCCCAGGCGGCACCGCCCAAGTGCTGTTCATGCCCACCCACGCCCTGGAGCTGCTGGAGGTGTCGGCCATGCGGCGGGGCCTGGCCACGGGCCTGGTGGAACAGCGGCGAGCGCCCCGGCAGCCCCTGGATGTGCTGCTGCAGCACCTCACCAGCCTGGCCTGCGGGCCCGGTTTCGAACCGGAGCGGGAATTCACGATAGTGCGCGACTGCTGGAGCTACCGCCAGCTGGATGAAGCCAGCTGGGGCTGGTGCCTGCGCTTCCTGGAGCAGGGCGGCGATTGCCTCGGGGCCTATGACCGCTTCCACAAGCTGGAGCGGCAGCCGTCGCCAACGCCGGCTGGCGAGGACCGCTTCCGCTATCAGGTGCTCGACCGCAGGATCGCCCGGCTGCATCGGCTGAACATCGGCACGATCACCGCCGATCGGTCCGTGACCGTGCGCTTCGTGCGCGGAGCCGTGCTGGGCCATGTGGAGGAGGCCTTCATCTCGCGCCTGAAGCCGGGCGATGTGTTCTTCTTCGCCGGCCGCCAGCTGGCCTTCGTGCGGCTGCGCGACATGACCGCCCTGGTGCAGGCCAGCACGCGCCGCAGCACGACGGTGCCGGCCTGGGCCGGTGGCCAGATGGCCCTTTCGGACCTGATCAGCCGCCAGCTGCGGGAGGAGGTGGATCGCTGCGCCCGGGCCCTGGCGGCCACAACGGACCCAGAGCCGTGGATCGACGCCGACGCCGCGCCCTCCCCAGCCGCTGCCCTGAGCGCGGCTGCCCCAGAGGAGGCTGTAGGTCTAGACACGCCGGAGCTGCGCGCCCTGGAGCCGTTGCTAGCGCGCCAGGCCGATCTATCGCGGATCCCGCGCCGCGATGAACTTCTGGTGGAGGTGTGCCGCAGCCGCGAGGGCAGCCATCTCTACGCCTACCCCTTCGAGGGCCGCTTCGTGCATGAGGGCTTGGGCTTCCTCTGGGCTTCGCGGCTGGCCCGGCTGCAGCGGGCCACGATCACCGTCTCCGTCAACGACTACGGCTTCGAGTTGCTGGCCAGCAAGGGCTATCCCTTCGAGGAGCTGCTAGGGGAGCATCAGCACTCCCTGCTTGACGCCACCCACCTCGAGCGGGACCTGGAGGAGGCCTTGAATCTGTCGGAGCTGTGCCGACGCCGCTTCCGTGCCATCGCCCAGATCAGCGGCCTGATCCTGCAGGGCTACCCCGGCAAGGGGCGCAGTGGCGGCCAGCTGCAGATCAGCGCCAGCTTGCTGTTCGATGTGTTCCAGCGCCATGAGCCCGCCAATCTGCTGCTGGCCCAGGCTCGGCGGGAGGTGCTGGAGGAGCAGCTGGAACTGGGCCGTCTCGCCGATGCCCTGCAACGCCTGCAGGGCAGCCGCTGGCTGCTCGAAGCCGTTCGCCGGCCTGGCCCGCTGGCCTTCCCCTTGCTGGCCGAGCGGCTCAACAGCCGCCTCAGCAACGAATCCCTGTTGGAACGCCTGGAGAAGCTGCGGGCGGAGGCCTGCCGGGCGGAGGGACGTTGAATCAGAACCAGGCCTTCAGGAAGCCTTCTCCAGCCGGCGCACAATCAGCAACATCAGCACCAGCGAAGCCGCCAGGGCGATCAACAGGGCGATGGTCATGGCATGGCGCAACAAACAAGACGATTATGAACAGTGCTTGGGCGCCCCGCTTGGGCGCCGCCGAGGCCCCGCTCCTCATCCTCCTCCTGGACCCGCGCCTGCTCCAACTGGGGCCGCTCCGCTCCAGCCTCACCCCGCTGCTAGCTCTTTCGGCGCTGTTCTGGGTTACGCCTGGCCAGGCCGGCGATCTGCAGAGGGTCTGCGGAATGCACTGAGCGCTTAGCTCGCCAGCAGCCAACGGCTCGCGATCGCCAGGCTGGACAGGGCTCCGGCCTGCAGCAACCAGACCCGCCAGGTGGGCTGTAGCAGGCGCCGCAGGAGCACTGCGGAACCGCCCAACCCAACGATCAGAACGAGGCTTTGGCAGAAGCCGATCACGTGCGGGTCCGCCTGCCATTGCAGCCGCTCAGCCCACACCACGGCGCCGGCCAGCCCCGGAGCAAGGGCCAGCCCATCAGGTGCCCAAGGCAGACGGGCGGCCAGAGGGGCAAGGCTCACAGGCAGCAACCGGCCAGCCTCGTTCATGCCAAGTGGCAGGTGGTCCGCCAGCATCAAGGCCCAGAGAAGCGGCAGCAGGGCATAAGCGCCGAGCCGCAGCCCGCGGGCCGGCACGGCCAGCCCTGGCCCATGGCGCAGCAGCAGCCAGGCCAGCCCTGGCAAAGCCAGGGCCAAGGCAGCGGTGCCGAGGCGCGGCAGCAGGGGTCCGCTGTGGAGCTGCTCGGGCACCAGCGGCAACCAGCCCAGCAGCGGCTGCCAGTGGTGCAGCGGCACGCCGCCGGCCAGCACCAAGATCAGGGCCAACTCTCCGGCGGGAGGCGTCATCTCGCGCTGCAGGTCCGCCGCCGGTGGCCGCAGCCGCAGGGACACCGAGCGGTGCGGGCATGCCTGGGCGCAGGTGAGGCAGAGCACACAGTTGCGGTTGTCGTTGAGGTGGGCGGGATGGGTGCCGAGCGGACAACCAGCCGTGGCCAAGCCCTCCCCCTCCGCAGGTCCGCCCTTGAAGCAGGCATAACTGCCGCAGCTGCCCGCGCAGATGCCCGCCTGGGCCCGCAGCTCGCTGATCGCCAGCTTGGCGAACAGGCCATTCATGCCTCCCACGGGGCAGAGATAGCGGCACCAGAAACGCTTTTCGTAAAGCAGCGATCCGATCACGGCGCCGCCGGTGATCAGAAGCAACAGGCAGCTGCTCAGCCAGGCCGTGTTCGGCAGATCCCATACCGCTTCCCAGATCAGGATCAAGGCGAAGCCCACGGCGAGCAGGGGAGCGGCCCAGGGGTCCTGGTCGCCCCGTGGCCAGGGGGCGGGGCGCAAGCCGAGAGCCCGCGCCAGGCGCTGGCTGATCTCGCCCCAAACCATGAAGGGGCAGAAAGAGCACCACAACCGCCCCACCAGCGGAAAGCTGAGCAGGATCAGCGGCCACCACCAGGCCCAGAACAGATTGAGGGCGCCGTTGGCAGCACGCGTCTGGGGGCCGAGCCAGAGCCAAAGGTTCACCAGCACGAACAACCAGCTCACCAGGCCAAACAGCAGGGTGTTCCACAGCCGGGGCGAGCGCATCCAGACGCGCAGCTGGGGTTTCCAGCGCCATAGCTCAAAGCGCGGCCCGCCGGAGCGGCGGGAGATCCAGAACACATCATCTGGCAACAGGCCAGGCCGGCTGGCCTCGCACTGGCGCAGGGCGCGATCGCAGATCAAGGCGAGCTCCCGCACATTGCCTGGGAAGTCGTAGGCCTGCAGCCGTTTCACCAGCGACGGGTTCACCCGAGGCGCCGGCTCCCAGCCCAGGGAGCGGGCTCGTTGGCGGATGCCATAGCGCATCCACTCGCCCAGGTCTTGGCGGCGGACCCGCAGCGGCGGGACCCGGATCGAGCGGGCGACGCCCTCGAACCCGGCGACGCTCTCCTCGGTGGTGAAAAACAGCCGGCCTCGAAACGTGCGGCGCGTCCCGGCGGGGTCGCTGGGCGCCACCCACAGGCCTGTCCTGGCCAGTTCCAGAAGTCGGTCCCGCAGGGGCTGCGGGCAGCGGTCGAGCTGGTCGATCAGCAGCCCGCCGCCGCCGAGCAGCTCCAGCAGCGGTGGGGCGCCCGCATGGTCTTCGAACAACTCAGCTCCATCGGCGCGCAGCAAGGCGGCGTTCACGCGTAGCAGCAACTGCTGGCGCGCCGGCGAGCCGTAGTGGATGAGCGCGGCGATGTTGTCCTTCTCCAAGCCGGGTTCGCCGCTGATCAGCACCGGCTTGGCTTCAGGATCGTGGGAGGCCTGGCGGATCGCCTCGCGCAGGTTGGCGGCGTAGCGGCTGCCGCCGACGATGCCGCGGCGGACCCGCCCCAGCACGTAGGGCGCCAGCCGCACAAGCGCTGTCGCCGTGGGCACAGGCTGGGTCGCCATCGGGGGATCGGCGGCTGGGGTGGGGAGAGGCAACGGCGCCTCCGTCCCTGGCTCCGCCTCAGGATTGGCGCCTGGGCTGGGGCAGGGGTGTTGGGGCTGGTGAGGGTCGATCACAGCGCTGCGCCATCGCCCCATTCAGTGTCGATGATGGACACGCCCAATCCCGCTGACGCGATGACCCTCAAGCTCTACGGCAGCCGCCGCAGCCGTGCCGCGATCGTTCGCTGGTACCTGGAGGAGAAGGGCATCCCTTACACCTTGGTTGAGCTCGACGTTCAGGCTGGCGAGCATCGCCAGGCGCCGTTCATGGGCATCAACCCCTTCGCCAAGATGCCGGCCCTGGTGGACGATTCCCTGACCCTGACCGACGGCAGGCCGCTGCCGTTGTTCGAAAGCGGCGCGATCTTGCTGCATTTGGCGGAACAGCACGCCAATGAGTTCGATTGGGCCAGCAGTGAGGGCGTCGTGGCCCACAGCCTCAGCGTGCAATGGGTGCTTTACGCCAACTCCACCCTGGCTGCGGCGATGTTCCAGGCCGGCAGCCGGGCCGAGGATCTGGAGCGCCAGCTCGGGGTGCTCAACGAGCTGTTGGGAGCGGGCGGATCGTTGGTCACCGGTCGCTCGGAGTGGGGAGCCGCGGACTGTGCGGTGCAGGCCTACCTGGCCTACCTGCCGATCTTCTGCGCCAGCGTCGACCTATCACCCTGGCCGCACGTCAGCGCCACGATTGAGGCAACCCTGGCCAGGCCTGCTTATCAGCGCGCCAACGGGCCGGCATGAACGGGGCGTCCAACCGTCAGCCCTTCCTCTGGCGTGGCCATCGGCTCGAACTCCTGGCGGAACGAGCCGTGTGGGACCCGGAGCAGCAGTTGCTCTTGCTGGCCGATGTGCACCTGGGCAAGGCGGAGGTGTTTCAAGCCCATGGCATCCCCCTCCCCAGCGACGCTGGCGCCACGGACCTGGAGCGGCTGTTGACCTTGGCCGAGAAACTGCGGCCGCGCCAGGTGTTGGTGCTCGGCGACCTCATCCATGGCCGTCAGGCCCTCACCCCCGAGCTGCGTCGACGGTTGCGGCGGCTGCCGGACCAGCTCGGCTGCCCGCTGCGTCTGATCGGCGGAAACCACGAACTGGGAAGCCAGATCGAGGGATTGCCCCAGGAAGAGGCCCAGGGTCTCGGCCCCCTGTGGCTCAGCCATGCGCCAGACCCCCGACCGGGTTGGCTGAACGTCTGCGGCCATGTGCATCCAGTGGCCTTGATCAGCGGCGGCGCCGACCGGCTGCGGCTGCCATGCTTCGCCTTCCGCCCCCCGGACGACTGCCTGGTGCTGCCGGCATTCGGCCATTTGACGGGAGGTCATCCCTGCAAACAAGGGGAATCGCTCTGGTTGGTGGTCGACGAGGTCGTCCTGGCGTGGACGAACGCCACGCCACCGTCCACAGGCCGCCGTCGCGGCCAGGCCGCCTGATCAAAACCACGGCAAGAGCGCAAGTCTCAAGGTTGTCCGCGTGTTGGCTCGCCCTCGGCCTCGTGGAGCAGAGGCTGGTCAGACAGATCTCGGCAGCCTGGATGGCAACGCCGTGGATTTGCAGGTCACATCCCGTGCAACAAGAGCAGCTATAGCCTAAGCATAAGCCAGAAGCTCCGCCCTGAGTGGGCCGGTGTGGGTGTCACAAGCTCGCCCCCTGCGGCTGCACTGAGCTCTGGTGTAGCCCATGCTCTGGTGTAGCCCCATTAGTCCAAATGGCCATGACCACCAGCCGCGCTGATTCTGGTCAGCCATGGAAATCTACGGGAAGGGGCTTCAGGGACTGATGCTGGTTTGTAGCAAAGACTACTAGCTAGCCAACAGCACAATCGTGCTGAAGCTGGCGCCGTGAGACAGTGCCAGCGGCGCTCCACAGTGGCATGGATTCCGAAGAAAAAACAAAAGATGACAACTCAGTAGGCATCCTCCCCGCCAGCAGGCTTAGGACAGAGTAGGTGTGAGCCATGGGAAGAAACCTGCCGTTCATGAAGCAACCGATGCACAACCACCACCAGTCGGGCAAACCGGCTGCGCAATCCAAAGATCAGCCAGGCTGGGGCCAGGATGGGGCAAGCAGCCTTGGGCCTGACGGCAGCGACGCACACAAAAAGCACGCCAAGAAGCACAAGAAAGGCGGCAAGAAAGCTGAATCGCAATCGGGTTCAGAACACAACGAGGCCAAGAGAGCTGGGCAAAAGGCCGTTGGAGATCGGTACACACCATCGCCAATTCTCGATGATTTCAACGCCAGAAGCGAAGGCTTATCGCCGAAGATGAATCGCAAGATGTATGAGAAGGAGTTGACAAGATTGCAGGTTGAACTCGTGAAGATGCAGTATTGGATCAAGCATGTTGGCTACCGCTTGATCTTGGTCTTTGAAGGACGGGATGCGGCAGGCAAGGGAGGCACGATCAAACGCATCACCGAGCCCCTCAATCCACGGGGCTGCCATGTGGTAGCCCTCGGCACACCCTCGGATCAACAAAAAACGCAATGGTATTTCCAGCGCTACGTTGAAAACTTCCCTTCGGCGGGTGAAATCGTGGTGTTTGATCGCAGCTGGTACAACCGTGCCGGTGTCGAGAAAGTGATGGGGTTTTGCAGCAGCGAACAGATCTCCGAGTTCATGTTGTCCTGTCCTGAATTTGAGCGGATGCTTGTACGCAGTGGCATAAAGCTGCTCAAATACTGGTTTTCAGTAAGCGATGAAGAACAGGAGGCCCGTTTCCAATCTCGCATTGATGATCCAGCGCGACGCTGGAAGCTAAGCCCGATGGATCTGGAATCAAGGAATCGCTGGGTCGAGTTTTCGAAAGCCAAGGATGAGATGTTTGCACATACCAACATTCCC
>JBIIIX010000140.1:0-7672 GCA_044234415.1 Cyanobium sp. | reverse complement strand
CTCTGATCTGGGAAGGGGAGCCCGGCGACTGCCGCCGCTTCAGCTACCGGCAACTGCATGCTGAGGTGTGCAAGGCGGCCAATGCCCTCAAGGCCCTCGGCATCGGCAAGGGCGACCTGGTGGCGCTTTACATGCCGATGGTGCCGGAGGCGGCGATCGCCATGCTGGCCTGCGCCCGCATCGGCGCCCCCCATTCCGTGGTGTTCGGAGGGTTCTCCGCGGACGCCCTGCGCGATCGCTTGGTAGACGGCGACGCCAAGCTGGTGATCACGGCCGATGGCGGTTTCCGCAAGGACAAGCCCGTGCCGCTCAAGCCGGCTGTGGATGAGGCGCTGGAGACCAGTGGCGGCGCCCCCACGGTGCGCCACACCCTGGTGGTCCGCCGGCTGGGCGACGCCGCTGGCGACTGCCCCATGCGCCAGGGCCGCGATGTTTGGTGGCACGACTTGGTGGAGGCCCAGAGCGCCGACTGCCCCGCTGAGCCGATGGCCAGCGAAGACCGCCTGTTTGTGCTTTACACCTCCGGCTCCACCGGCAAGCCCAAGGGGGTGGTCCACACCACCGCCGGCTACAACCTCTGGGCCCACCTCACCTTTCAGTGGATCTTCGACATCCGGGAGGACGACATCCACTGGTGCACAGCCGACGTGGGCTGGATCACCGGCCATAGCTACATCGTTTATGGCCCCCTCTCCAACGGGGCCACCACGGTGATGTATGAGGGCGCTCCGCGGCCTTCCAAGCCCGGCGCTTTCTGGGAGGTGATCCAGAAACACCGCTGCACGATCTTCTACACCGCACCCACCGCGATCCGAGCTTTCATGAAGGGTGGCCGGGACGTGCCCGATCAGTACGACATGTCGACTCTGCGCATCCTGGGCACCGTCGGCGAGCCGATCAACCCCGAGGCCTGGATGTGGTACCGAGAGGTGATCGGCGGCAACCGCTGCCCGGTGGTGGATACCTGGTGGCAGACCGAAACCGGCGGGGTGATGATCAGCCCCCTACCCGGGGCCACCCCCACGAAACCGGGCTCTTGCACCCTGCCGTTGCCAGGCATTCAGGCCGACATCCTCGACCACGAAGGCAACTCCCAGCCGGCCGATCAGGGGGGCTACCTCACCATCCGCCGCCCTTGGCCCGGGATGATGCGCACGGTGCATGGCGACCCCGAGCGCTTTCGGCGCAGCTACTGGGAGGAGATTCGTCCGGCGGATGGCTCGTGGGTTTACTTCGCCGGCGATGGCGCCCGCCGCGATGCCGATGGCTATTTCTGGGTGATGGGTCGTGTGGATGATGTGATCAATGTCAGTGGACACCGCCTCGGCACGATGGAAATCGAAAGCGCCCTGGTGAGCCATCCCGCCGTCGCCGAGGCCGCGGTGGTGGGCCGCCCCGATGCGCTCAAGGGCGAAGCTGTCGTGGCCTTTGTCACCCTTGAGGCCGGACGCCTGGGTGATGCGGCCCTGGAGACGGATCTGAGGGCCCACGTGGGCAAGGAGATCGGCGCGATCGCCCGGCCCGACGTGATCCGCTTCAGCGATGCCCTGCCCAAGACCCGCAGTGGCAAGATCATGCGTCGCATCCTGCGATCTCTTGCCGCCGGTCAGGAGGTCAGCGGCGACACCTCCACCCTTGAGGATCGTTCCGTTCTGGACGCTTTGCGCGTGTGACGATAGTTCCGCATCGAGCTGCCCGGTTCCGCAGTTATCCGCGTCTGCTTGCGCTCTGCCTGGGCCTGGGCTTGGCCATGCGGCTGATCCTGGCCCTGATCCTGCCGCCCGGCTACGACGAAAGCTATTACCTCTTCTACGGGCGCCATCCTGCCCTCAGCTACTTCGACCATCCGTTGGCGGTCGCCGCTTGGGCGGCGGCGGGCCAGCATTTCGCCCCTCTGTTCAACGTCCAGCCGGTGCTAGCCCTGCGGCTGCCCAGCCTGTTGAGTTACACCGGGGCGCTGCTGCTGCTGAGCGAAGCCACCCGGATCTGGTTCGGCCGGCGTGCCGCCCTGTTGGCCTGTGCCCTGGGCAGCCTGGCGCCGCTGTTGTTCGTCTGCGGCGGCTTGTTGCTGCTTCCCGACAGCCCCTTGCTGCTGGTGCTCAGCCTGCTGCTTTGGTGGTTGGCGCGCCATCCGCTGCACGCGGCCCGCAGCCCCTGGCAGTCGCTGCGGTTCGGCTGGATCCTCGGGTTGCTGAGCCTGTGCAAATACCAGGGACTGCTGCTGATTCTCACTCTGGTGGTGTTGCGGCTGGTGGAGTCCATCCGCCGCCGTCAGCTGCGCTGGCTGGACACCGGCCTGATCTCCGCGGGCTGGCTGATGCTCTCGTGGCCCCTCTGGCTCTGGAATGGGCTGCACGGCTGGCGTTCCTTCGCCTTCCAGGCCGGCCGCACCGCGAGTATCAGCGGCTTTCACTGGCAGGGGCCGCCGCTGTTTCTGCTCAGCCAACTGGCCCTGCTGTTTCCCAGCATCGGGGTGTTGCTGTTGGTGGCACTGCTGCGCCCCACCCCAAACCATCCCGCTGCGGCGGGGCTGCTGCGAGCCCTGGCCCTGCCGCAGCTGGTGGTGTTCCTGCTGCTGGCTGGGCGCATGCAGGTGTTGGCCAGCTGGCTCGTGCCCGCCTGGTGGTTGCTGTTGCCCCTGGCGGCGGCATGGTTGGCGCGGCCGATGCTCTGGCAACGGCTGTGGCTGCGCGGCCTGGCCCTGTTCACGGTCATGGCCGTACCGCTCCTCACCCTGGTGGCGGCGGCCCATGTGCGCTGGGGGATCGCCCGGGCCCTGATCCCCGCCGCGGTGGACACCTCCGGTCAGCTGCTGTCTCCCGCCGAGCTGCGCCAGGCCTTGATGGCCCAGCCCCGCATCTGGCAGGCCCTGCGCGAGGCCGAGGTGATTGGCTCGAATCGCTATGAGCTGCCCGGCTTCCTGGCTCTCGCCCTGAATGGCTACAGCCGGGCCCAATACAGCTGTTACACCGGCGACTGCCGCGGCTTCGATGACTGGCGAGCCAGCCTCGATCCCCGCGCCCGGCGTGGGGTGCTGTTTGCGGTGGTGGGGGGGTACATGCCGCTGGTCACCCTGCAGTTGCCCATCCCCGAGCAGCCCTGGCGGATCCAACCGCTCACCCCCCTGGGCCAGGTTCCGGTGCGACGGGCCGGTCAGACCGTGGCGCTGTTGGAGTTTTACAGCTTTGACCCTTCAACCGCCCAGCGGATCGCCTTCCCGTCCAAACCGCCCCGTTGAGAGCTGAGCGGCCAGCTGGGCCGCTCAGCCGCGCACAAGCCGCCGGAAGATTTTGTTCCCCAGCCGCAGCACCTTGCCGTCGAGTTGGTCGGGGCTGGAAAACAGCTGGTCGGGGTCAACGAGCTTTTCGCCATCCAGCCTCACGCCGCCCTCCTTGATCCGGCGTTTGGCCTCGCTGCTGCTCACACCAATCCCCACGGCACCAATCAGGTAAAAGGCCTTAGCCGGGAAGTTCACCGCCGCCAGGGACGCCTCTGGCACCTCCGCCGTGGCCGCCGCTTGGCCGGAGGCCCCGGCCACGAGCTTCGCCGCATCGGCTTGGGCCTGGTGGGCCGCCGCTTCGCCATGGCGCTGGCGGGTGATCTCCAGGGCCATCGCCTTCTGGCGTTCGCGGGCGTCAGCGGGGAGCTGATCGAGATCGAGATCGGTGAGCAGGGTGATGTAGTCGTTCACCACCGCATCAGGCAGCTTCTCCAGCTTGGAATACATCGAGAGTGGATCCTCCCGCAGGCCCACGGTGTTGGCGAGGCTCTTGCTCATCTTCTGTACCCCATCGAGCCCCGGCAGGATCGGCAGCAGCAGCCCGAACTGGGGGCGCTGGCCGAAGTGGCGCTGCAGATCCCGGCCCATGGCGATATTGAATTTCTGATCTGTGCCGCCCAGCTCCAGGTCCGATTCGATCGCCACGGAGTCATAGCCCTGCAGCAGGGGGTAGAGGAATTCGTGCAACGAAATCGCTGTGCCGGATCCATAGCGCTTGGCGAAGTCCTCCTTGGCCAGCATCTGCCCCACGGTGCCGGTGGCCATCAGCTCGATGACCTGGGGAAGGTCAAGGCCCGCTAGCCATTCGCTGTTGCGGCGCACTTCCAAACGCCCCGGTGTCTCGAAATCGAGCAGCGCCCGCTGCCGCGGCTGGCCGAGCCCAAGCTGCAGCAGATAGGTTTCGGCGTGGGCCTCCACCTCGGCGGCGCTGAGTTGCACGCGGGTGGCGCTTTTGCCGGTGGGATCGCCGATGCGGGCGGTGAAATCACCCAGGATCAGCACGGCGGTGTGGCCGGCGTCCTGGAACGCCCGCAGTTTGCGAAACAGGATCGAGTGGCCGAGGTGGATGTCGGAGCCGGTGGGGTCGATGCCCAGCTTCACCCGTAGCGGCCGGCCCTGGGCTTCGGCCTCAGCCAGGCGGCCAGCCAGCTGCTGATCGGCGACTTTGGCGGAGGGAGCTGGATCCGTGATCAGGCCCGCCGGAAACAGATCCGCCAGCCCACGCTGGATCCAGATCGGCAACCCCTGCTGTTGGCTGGTGCCGTTTGCCGCTGTCATGATCCAATGCCGCCGCGGCGGCTGCGCTGCCTGGGCCGGCACTGTAAGCAGAGGCAACAAGGCTTCTGGCTCACGCTGAGACTGGTGACCTGCCGAGGGCCACTAGCCCGAGGCCAACTGCCAGCTGATTGGCGATTTGGCGGCCCCTTTCAGCCAGGAGCTTGGCCAGCCGGCCAGCCAAGAGGCCTAGCGCAACCACTACTTCGCCAGACCGCTGCCGCACCCACCGTGCTTTGGCGCCCTTCCGCCGCTTGGCGGCCATCCTGCTTGGCGGCCATGCTGCTTGCCGCCCATGGTGCGTTGCTCTGGCGAGGATCCGGGGAAAAAGGAACAGCAGCTGCAACGTCGGTAGCCAAGTTGTGGTTCACCGGCAGCTCCACGGCGTAGGAGCCGCTCGCAGGGCCTGGTTCAGGGGGTTGGCTCGAGCTCGCTCTTCATGCGGGCGAGGGTGTGGTGCATCTGCTCGAACATCCGTTCCGGCGTCAGGCCGAACTGGCCCAGCTGGGTGCGCAGTTGCTCGACGGTGAGCTTGGCCTGGAAATCGTCCGAAAGCTCGAAGCGCTTCATGAACACGCGGTAGCGCTCCATCATTTCTTCCATGCGCTCGATGTAGAGCTTTTTGCCTTCTCGATCAAATTTGCCGTATTCACCACCCAGCTGCATCAGCTGCTGGTAGTCCCCGAACAGACGCTTCGCCTCGTCCTGCACGATCTCGGAGTCGAAGAAGGCCATGGCCCCAGGGGTCCTTCACGGTTTGATCCATTTTGAACAGGACCGTCATGGGCCGGTTGGTGCGGATCCACGCATCATGGGTTCCGCCTCCGCCCTCAGGGTTCTCACACTCGGGTCAGATCCTTTCCCGCCTTGTCCGGCGGGGCCCCCCATGGATTTCACACCGCAACTCTCCAACCTGCGTCACAACGCCCAGCTGGCCGAGAGCCTGCTGGGATCCAGCAAGCTTGTGCTCTGCCTCGGCAGCCGCGCCCTGTTGTTCCTCACCTGCGCCGCGATTCGTCAGCCCGAGCGGGTTCTGGCGGCGGTCACCACCGAGGCCGAGGGGCTTGCCCGCGTGGAGGAGCTGGGTCCCGATCTGCTGGTGGTGAGCGACCGGTTGGAGCAGGGCTGCGGCATCTCCCTGGCGGTAAACGTGCGGCAACGGTTCCGCCACTGCCGCACCCTGTTGCTGGTGGAGCAGGAGCATCGCCTGTGGAAGATCCAAGCGGCGATCGAGGCCGGCTGTGAGGGAATCCTGCTGGATTCCGA
Organism: Cyanobium sp.; assembly: GCA_044234415.1. Taxonomy (GTDB): domain Bacteria; phylum Cyanobacteriota; class Cyanobacteriia; order PCC-6307; family Cyanobiaceae; genus Cyanobium. Next base: position 1,851 of record JBIIIX010000140.1, on the reverse strand, counting down.
GATCGGCGAAGGCCAGGAGCTGGCTGCGCTGCGCAACATCTGCAGCGGTCGCGTCTACCGCCAGGGCGATCTCACGCGCCGCGGGCCGGCCAGGCTGCCGCTGCCGCTCAGCAACCGGGAGCGGCAGGTGCTGCGCTTGCTGGTGCAGGGCGGCGGCCTCAGCAACGGGGCCATCGCCCGTGAGCTGATCCTTTCGGAGGAGACGGTGCGGACCCATGTGCGCAACCTGCTGGCGAAGCTGCAGGCGCGGGATCGGCTGCATGCGGCGCTGCGGGCCGTGCATCTGGGTCTTGTCGACTACCAGGAGGCCGGCTGCGACCGCTAACTTCGAGCCGTTTCAAGGCGAGGCCTGATGGCTCGGCGGCATTGGTTGGACCCTCTGGCCCGACGGCTGCTGATCGCCACGGGCCAGCTTGCCGACAGCAATGCAACGCAGCGGCGGGGTCCACGGCTGAGCTGGGCCCCACCGATCCCTGCTCGTGATCACGCCGCCGCGGGCCTCGACGACCATGCTGAGCAGGTGGAGCGCGAGCTGCTGGCGTTGAAGCTGCGCGGCAGCCCAGACCTACGGCTGCGCAGCGCCGACGAGGTTCGCCATGCGGCCGCTCTCGGCTGGTGCCTGGATGTGAACCGTGCCTCGGCCGCCGACTGGTTGCGGCTCCCTGGATGCGGCCTGGACCAGGCCGATCGGCTGCTGCGCCACCAGGCGGAGGGCCAGCAGCTCACGGGGCCGGAGGATCTGCAGCTGCTGCTGGGCTTGCAGGAAGCTCAGATCAAGGCCTGGTTGCCCGTCCTGATCTTTCATGGCTCCGACGCCGCGCTCCGCCCGAAAGGACCGCCGCCGCTGCGGATCAATCAGGCGAGCGACCAGCTGCTGCGCCGCCAGCTGAACCTGTCAGAGGCCTGTTGTGAACGGCTGCTGAGGGAACGGGCGATCCGGCCCTTCCGCAGCCTCGACGATCTGCGCCGGCGCCTGGGGCTGGGCGATCCCCAGGTGGAGGCCTGGATTGGCCGGCTGAGCTTTCTGCCAGGCCTGGCCAGCCCCCTTCTGCCGCCGTCAGCGCGCCAACCCGGTGGGGGGTAAGCCGGCCATGGCGCGTCAGGGGGAATTGTTCGAGTCCGCATCCGCCTGGCAAGCCGGCGAGGCCTTCTTGCCCCAGGCGATGCCGATGCTTCGCCATCAGCTGCTGAGCTGGCAAGAGCGTCTGGCCTGTCACCAGGGCCCCCTGTTCAGCAGCCTGGGGCCGCGAGATGCACTCACCCCTCAGCAGAGCAGCCTGTTCGCTGGCATCGGCCCAGCCCCGTCAGCGGGGCAGGAGGCGACCATGGCCTGGGCTGATCCCTGGACCTGGGCGGAACGCCTCGACCCGCTGGCGCTCCATGCCCAAAGCCTGGGATTTTGGCGCTGGTCCACCGCGCCGCACCTGGGGGCGGCGATCTATCTCGTGATCGACAGGCCCCCGGATCCCGCCCCGCCGCTGTTGCTGTACGTGGGGGAGACCGGCCGGGCGGATCGTCGCTGGAAGGGAGACCACGACTGCAAGGCCTACCTGGCCGCTTACGGCGAGGCCCTGCGGCGGGCCGATCTGACCGCTCGGCTGAGCATCCGCTTTTGTTGCGATGTGCCCGCCGCGGTGCGTCCGCGTCGCGCCCTGGAGCAGGCCCTGATTCAGCGCTGGCTGCCTCCTTTCAACAAGGAGGCCCGCCATCGCTGGGCCACGCCTTTCGGCACGGAGAGCGGCTGATGCCGCTTCCAGGCTGGCTACCATCGTCGTTTGGCAAGCCTGACACGATGCATTTCCGCTGCCTGGCCAACTCGGGGTCCGTTCTGGAGGCCTGGAGCGGTGATTG
>JBIIIX010000408.1:0-2511 GCA_044234415.1 Cyanobium sp. | reverse complement strand
ATCAGTTACCGACGGAGAAGGGTTCCAAAGTCCGCCCCCAGGATTACCAATGAAGGCCGTGCAAGATGAAGTGGTGCAAGTTCTAATCCTTAAAAAATTGAATAAGGAATTACTGACAGTGGTGCCATTGGGGACCCAGGAGGTCTGTGTTTGAGTGTTTGTTGTAAAAGAATTTCTTTGAGTTATGCCAACGTCAAAGAGATACACACCGCCAGGCACGAAGCTTCCATCACCATTAGGATTGGCATCCGTGGGGGTTGCGTTTATTCTCATTTGGACTCGCATGTATGCCTGACTCGGCGCACAATCGATGCCGATGAGGCAGGCAGCCCCGAGTACGACGCCGCTACCCACTGACCTTGTGAGTTTGCCCAGCAAAGGTGCGAGGTTCATGATTAGCAAAAAACGTTCCTTCAAAACCTAGCCCTTTCGTGCTGACCCGTCAACCCCCCCTTGCAACAGGCCCAACCGATGCCGTGGCGGCCGCCCTGGCGGTGATCCAGCCCCTGGCCGCCCAGCACACCGCCGCCCTGCGATCGCGCCTGGAACGGGTGCTGGCGGCCCTGGCGGCGGAGCGGATCGGCCCCCAGCACTTCGCCTCCGTCTCCGGCTACGGCCACGGCGACCTCGGCCGCGACGCACTCGATCGGGTGCTGGCCAGGCTTCTCCAAGCCGAGGCCGCCGCCTTGCGGCTGCAGTTCGTGTCGGGCACCCATGCCATCGCCGCCGCGTTGTTCGGCATCCTGCGGCCCGGCGATCGGCTGCTGGCCCTCACCGGCAGGCCCTACGACACCCTTGAGGAGGTGATCGGCCTGCGGGGTAGCGGTCAGGGTTCGCTGATCGAGTTCGGCATCGCCTACGCCGAGCTGCCCCTCACCTCCTCCGGCTTGGTGGATGAGGACGGCCTGGCCGAGGCCCTGGCGCCTCCCACCCGGCTGGTGCTGATCCAGCGCAGCCGCGGCTACAGCTGGCGCCCCGCCCTCTCGGTGGCCCAGATCGGCCGGCTGGTGGAGCGCGTGCGGGCGCTGCAGCCCGGCTGCCTGGTGTTCGTTGACAACTGCTATGGCGAGTTGGTGGAAGACCAGGAACCCACCGCCGTCGGCGCCGACCTGATCGCCGGCTCGCTGATCAAAAACCTCGGCGGCACCATCGCTCCCACGGGCGGCTACGTGGCCGGACAGCGGGAGCTGGTGGAACAGGCCTGCTGCCGCCTCACCGCCCCTGGCATCGGCAGCGAAGGGGGCACCAGCTTCGATCTCAATCGCCTGCTGTTTCAGGGCCTGTTCCTGGCGCCCCAGATGGTGGCCGAGGCCTTGATCGGCGCCGAACTCGTGGCCCAGCTGTTCAGCCAGCTCGGCTTCGCCGTCTCACCCCGGGCCGGCGACCCCCGCGGCGACCTCATCCAGGCAGTGCGGCTCGGCTCCCCCGAGCAGCTGATCACCGTATGCCGGGCCTTCCAGGCCGCTTCGCCGGTGGGCTCCTACCTCGATCCGGTTCCCGCCGGCATGCCCGGCTACGCCAGCGAGTTGGTGATGGCCGGCGGCACCTTCATCGATGGCAGCACCAGCGAGTTCTCCGCCGACGCCCCCCTGCGCGAACCCTTTGACCTTTATGTCCAAGGCGGCAGCCACCATCAGCACGTGGCGATCGCCCTGGAGCGGGCCGTGGCCGCCCTCGCCGCGGCCGGTCAGCTGCCGGGCCAGGCGCCCTAAGGGGTTCGGGCCGCTGGTGGGGGGCCAGCTGGTGGGGGCCGCTGGTGGGGGCGGGATGGCGCGAGGCCCACGGCCGGGGGCGAGAGCGGGGCGGTTCGGCGGGGGGGTTGGGCGAGGCGGGGCGGCGGGGCGGTTGGGCGGTCCGACAAACTGGATGCGCTTTGTCCAGCGACACCCCGATCCATGGCGCTGAGTTTCCCCGACGACTGCCGCTACGCCGACAGCCACGAATACGCCAGGCCCGAGGGGGATCTGGTCCGCATCGGCCTCAGCGCCTTCGCCATCGACCAGCTCGGTGACATCGTGTTTGTGGATCTGCCCGACGTTGGCGCCAGCCTCAGCGGCGGCAGCAGCTTCGGCAGTGTCGAGTCGGTGAAGGCGGTGGAGGATCTGGTGGCGCCGATCAGCGGCGTGGTCACCGCTCGCAACGAGGCCGTGCTCAGCGGCCCCGAGGAACTGCAGAACGACCCCTACGGCGAAGGCTGGTTGCTGATCGTTCAGCCCAGCGACGCCGCCGAGCTGGACTCGTTGCTCGACGCCGCCAGCTACAGCCAGAAGCTGGAAGCCCACTAAGCCAGGCGGCGGAGTCGAGGTTCAGCCACCCGATCCCCGCGGCCAGGGCAGTGCTGGGCTGGGCTGGGCTTGCCAAGGCAGGGCAGGGCTTGCGGCTACTCGCCGCTGGCCTCGCTGGCGCCGCTGGCCTCGCTGGCCTCGCTGGGCCCGCTGGGCCCGCTGGCGCGGCAATGCTCAGCAGTGTGCGGCAGACAACCTCTTGGCGGCCGGGTCGTCATGTCGCCCG
>JBIIIX010000221.1:0-5165 GCA_044234415.1 Cyanobium sp. | reverse complement strand
GGTGCTAACCAACCGGATGTCTTTAGGATCCGCCGACCCGCTTGTTGCCTGTGACCGCCGCGCCGTTCCTGCTCCGCCATATCGGGGCCGGTGAGATCGATCAGCGGCGGATGCTCGCCGAAATCGGCTTTGATTCCCTCGAAGCGCTCACCGCCGCTGTTGTGCCAGCCGACATCCTTCTGCCGCCGGACGCGGCTGAGGACCTGCTGCCCCAACCCTGCGGCGAAGCCGAGGCCCTTGCTGAACTGGCCAACATCGCCAGCGCCAACCAGCCGCTGCGCAGCCTGATCGGCCTCGGTTATCACGGTACCCACACCCCGGCGGTGATCCAGCGCCACGTGCTGGAAAACCCCTGCTGGTACACCGCCTACACCCCGTATCAGGCCGAGATCGCCCAGGGGCGGCTCGAAGCCTTGCTCAACTACCAAACCCTGGTGAGCGAACTCACCGGCTTGCCGATCGCCAACGCCTCCCTCCTGGATGAGGGCACCGCCGCTGCCGAGGCCATGGCCCTGGCCCGGGCCGTGAGCCGGCGCACCAACGCCCGCCGCTTCCTGGTGGACGCCGCCGTGCTGCCCCAAACCCTGGCCGTGCTGCAAACCCGCGCCGAACCCCTCGGGATCGTGATCGACACCTTCCCGGCCGCGTCCCTAGCCAACACCAGCAACGGCGCCCTCAGCAGCCTGCTGGCCGACGACGTGTTCGGCCTGCTGCTGCAGCTGCCTGGCGTGGATGGAGCGCTCTGGGATCCCACGTCCTTGCTGGCAGCCTGCCGCGTGGCCGGGGTGGTGAGCACGGTGGCCATCGACCCCCTCGCCCAGGTGCTGCTGGCCCCCGTGGGCCAGCTCGGCGCCGAGATCGCCATCGGCAGCCTGCAACGGTTCGGCGTGCCCCTGTTTTGCGGCGGCCCCCACGCCGCCTTCCTGGCCACGGTCGACGCCCACCGCCGCCTCATCCCCGGCCGCCTGGTGGGCCAGTCGCGCGACGCCGACGGCAACCCCGCCCTGCGGTTGGCCCTGCAGACCCGCGAACAGCACATCCGCCGCGACAAGGCCACCAGCAACATCTGCACCGCCCAGGTGCTGCTGGCCGTGATGGCCAGCTTCTACGCCATCCACCACGGTCCCGATGGGCTGGAGGCGATCGCGGGCCGCATCCTCGCCCTGCGCGCCGCCCTGGGGGCCGCCCTCACCAGCCTCAACCTGGCGCCGCAGGCCGGCCCCGGCTTCGACACCCTGGTGCTGACCAGCCCCCAAGCCGCTGAGCTGCTGGCGCGGGCTGAAGCCGCGGGCTTCAACCTGCGCCCTGGCGTTGCCGGCGAACAGGGCGGCGAGCGGCTGGCGATCAGCCTCGATGAATGCAGCACCCCAGCCGAACTGGAGCGGTTGCTGCAGGCCCTGGCCAGCGATGCCGCCGCCGCGGCGCGGGCCTCTCAGGTGCTGGCCGAGCGGCTGGCCGAGGCCCCCGTGGCGGAGCTGGATGGTGCCTTGCCCCAGCGGCGCGGACCCTGGCTGCGCCAGGAGGTGTTCCATCGCTATCGCAGCGAAACCGAGCTGCTGCGCTACATCCAACGCCTCGTCTCCCGGGATCTCTCCCTGGTGCACGGCATGATTCCCCTGGGCAGCTGCACGATGAAGCTCAACGCCGCCGCCGAGCTGGCGCCGGTGAGCTGGCCCGCCTTCGCCCAACTCCATCCCTTCGCCCCCGCCCCCCAGCGCGCCGGCAATCAGCGCCTGGTGGACGATCTCGAGGGCTGGCTGGCGGCCATCACCGGCTTCGCCGGCGTGTCGCTGCAGCCCAATGCCGGCTCCCAGGGCGAATACGCCGGCCTTCTGGTGATCCGCGCCTGGCATCACAGCCGCGGCGATGCCCATCGCGACGTCTGCCTGATCCCCACCAGCGCCCACGGCACCAACCCAGCCAGCGCCGTGATGGCCGGCCTGCGGGTGGTGCCCGTGGCCTGCGACAGCCAGGGCAACATCGACCTGGCCGATCTGGAGGCCAAGGCCAGCGCCCACGCCGATCAGCTGGCGGCGCTGATGGTTACCTATCCCTCCACCCATGGGGTGTTCGAAGCCGGCATCCGCGGCATCTGCGAGGTGGTGCACGCCCACGGCGGCCAGGTGTACCTCGATGGCGCCAACCTCAATGCCCAGGTGGGCATCTGCAAGCCGGGCCTCTACGGCGCTGATGTGTGCCACCTCAACCTGCACAAAACCTTCTGCATCCCCCACGGCGGTGGTGGTCCGGGTGTGGGGCCGATCGCCGTGGCGGCTCACCTGGTGCCCTTCCTGCCGGGCCATCCGCTGGCGGACGAGCCCTCAAGCAACGCCATCGGCCCCGTGTCGGCGGCCCCCTGGGGCAGCGCCGGCATCCTGCCGATCAGCTGGATGTACATCCGCATGATGGGAGGCAGCGGCCTGCGTTTAGCCAGCCAGGTGGCGCTGCTCTCCGCCAATCTGATCGCCGAGCGGCTCGAGCCCCATTTCCCGGTGCTCTACCGCGGCGCCCAGGGGCGCGTCGCCCACGAATGCATCCTCGATCTGCGCCCGCTCAAGCGCAGCTGCGGCCTGGAGGTGGATGATCTGGCCAAACGGCTGATGGACTACGGCTTCCATGCCCCCACCGTGAGCTGGCCCGTGGCCGGCACCGTGATGGTGGAGCCAACCGAAAGCGAATCCCTGGCGGAACTCGACCGCTTCTGCAACGCCATGGTGGCGATCCGCCAGGAGGCCGCCGCCATCGAATCGGGCAGCGCCGACCCGCTCAACAATCCCCTCAAGCGCGCCCCCCACACGTTGGCGACGGTCACGGCGGATCACTGGGACCGGCCCTACCCCCGCCAACAGGCCGCCTTCCCCGCCGGCGAGCAGCAGCAGGCCAACAAGTTTTGGCCAGCCGTCGCCCGTATCGACAACGCCTACGGCGACCGCAACCTGGTCTGCACCTGCCCCTCCGTTGAGGAGCTGGCCAGCACCTCCGCCACGACGGCCCAGACCCTGGCCAGCTCGGGGACAGTTGCGGTTGTGACTCAGGTTGCGGCTTAATGCCAGCCAACCCCTACCGTTTCTGCCCCGGATGGCGCATTATTGCGTCGCCTTTTGTTCGATGGGGACAATGAGCGGCAACGGCAGCGGTGGAACCAGCCCAAGCGGAGACGACACCAACGTGGTGCGGGTGCCCTTCGGCGTGCGACGCGCCCGGCGCACCCGTCCCCAGCGCCCGGATCACTGGGCCACCTTGGTGCTGCCCCTGCAAGTGGGTGGCGGCTCCCACCCCACACCGCCCCACGCCGCCTGAGGGGCTGCCCAAGCCCTCAGGGCTCGTGAAGGAAGGAAGGGAGGTGAAACCGTCTGCTCAGATGTTCAGGCACCTCAGGCCACATCCGGCCCAGACCATGGGGCGACTGCGGCGCCATCGGTCTCGCCAGGCAGAACTGCCAAGAGGGGGTTCCCGCAAAGGCCCCATCCACTCTCTGCTGTTCACCACCTTCAGCTCACCCTGGAGCCGGCTCTGAATCAGACGCTCAGCTCGAAGCCGGTGGTTGCACGCTTGTCGAGCTTTGGAAAAAGGAGCCCGGAAGCTGGCCCCGCTGAACCAGAGAGTGCGGGACATGATTCCTGGAGGTGGCTCCAGCCGATTGGGGTTCTCTTGAATCGAAGCTCAGATTTGGAGACGGCGCCGTGCCAGCTCATCAGCCCAAGGGATGGGCCATTGCGATCAGCCCAACAACCCACGTCAACCCCCACCGGAGAGGCGCCAATCCAGCAGAGCCTTGACATCGGCTACAGAACTGGCTGGGGCACGAAACGGCAACATCGCCATGGGACTGCGCTCCGGCCGCACAAGCCAGCTCAAATCTCGCTGAGGAATCAGCACAAATCCCCGGTAACGCACCACGGGTTGGGGAAGATCGATCGCATAGGGGCTGACAGCCATGGAGATGAGCTGGGCTCGTTTCGGCATTAAAGCCCTTGCCACAAGAGAATCAGCTGGCCTCCGACTCTCTTCCGATTTGCGTGAAGAATCCCGGCCGTCTCGCGTCTCAACCAAGAACCCTTGCAACGACTGCGTCAAGACCGGTTCAGCGCAATGCTGTAGCGAACGAGACCGTGCTCCTGGATACATCTCTTCGGTCAGGATCAGCTGAAAAAAGCAGAGCCCAGCTATCCCGAGAGCGGGGACAACTGGGCCGCTGCTGGGTTCAGGCTGGGATCAGCGCAACCTCGCGGTAGGGCACGAAGTTAGCCTTGCGGGTGCCGCAGATCGGGCACGTCCAGCTGTCGGGAATCGCCTCGAACGGCGTGCCTGCCACGATGCCGGAATCCGGATCGCCGACGGCCGGGTCGTAGATCACCGAGCACACCTTGCAGATCCACTTGCCCGGCACCGGCTGGCTGGCCTCGGCCGCCTTGCCCTCGCCGCGCAGGGCCCGCAGGGCCACGCCATAGCGATCGGCGTGATGGTGTTCCACCGGCTCCAGCAAGCCGAAGTTGCGGCCCGCCCTTTGGAAGATGGCGGCATGGTCCTTCGACTCGGCGATCTGCTCCTGGAATTCGGCTTCCGCGCCGCCATCGGCATCGCTGCGGGCCTGGGCGGCAAACTCCGGATACATGGTGGTGTACTCATAGGTTTCGCCCTCGATCGCCAGCTCCAGGCAGCGGGAGAGGATCGCCTGCTTGGCCTCCGGGCTGAGGCTGGCGGGATCGCTCACCACCAGCTCCGGGTGCAGCAGGCGGAAGTGGGCGAAGGCGTGCTCGGTCTCCTGGGCGGCGGTGTCGCGGAACAGCTTGGCCAGGGCGGTGTTGCCGAGCTTGGCGGCCACATCGGCGAAGAAGAGGTACTTGCGGTTGGCCATGCTCTCGCCGCCGAAGGCGGCTTCGAGGTTGGCCATGGTGCTGGGCTTGGAGAGATCCATGGGTTGGGGGAACTGGGTCAGGGGGAGCTAGGGCGGGGCGAGCTGGGGCGCCGACTGTCGCGCTGCCGATCAGTCTACCCCTAAGTCGGAATGAGTATGAGTTATCCGGGGCGGCTGTCGGGCGCGCCCAGGGCGGTCAGCAGCTCCGCCAGATCCACAAGGGCGATGGGGCTGGCCCGATCCGACACCGCCTCGGGCGGCACCCACGGGCTGCCAGGCACCAGGCCGCCGCAGCTCTACAGCACGT
>JBIIIX010000139.1:0-7707 GCA_044234415.1 Cyanobium sp. | reverse complement strand
TTTACGAACTCGCCCGTCTTGCCGTCGGCGGCCTGGAGCCCAATCAACTGGCGGGATTCCAGCAACGCAGCGCCGAGATCATGGGTCGCCTGATGCAGCGCGGCCTCTGAGCAGGTCCTGAGAGCGTCAGCCTCCAGCTTGACGGCTGCGGAAGTCCTTCCTAGTCAGGGTTAAGGATCCACACAGCAGCTGTCTTTCGTCGCCGCCAGGTCGTTCCGACATCGCCCAGGAGTGGCCCTCCTGATCGGGCTGGTTGTTTTGCTGGTTCTCCTGGCCACCGGTGTTACCGCCGTGGCCAGCGCCTCACTGGCGCCCATCAGCGTGCGTCTGCTGACGCCATCGCCGTTCGTCGCGGCGTTGGCCGATTCGGTCGACGCATTCGAGCGCAGCCACCCGCGAATCCACATCCAACTGGTCGGCGGTCCCCTGGACACGGAGCAAATTTCCGATCTGGCGATCAGCAGCCTGTTGCTGGGCGACACCCCTTACGACCTGCTGATGGTCGATGTCAGCTGGTTGCCGCGCTACGCGGCGGCGGGATGGCTGGAGCCTCTGGAACCATGGTTTGGTCCCGACCAGCTGGCGGCGATCGAGCCGGGTGCCCAACTCGGCAACAGCATCGGCGGCCATCTGTGGCGCATGCCCCTCACCGGCGACACCGGGCTGCTGTACTGGCGCACCGATCTGATGGCGGCGCCGCCCAAGACCATGGAGGAGCTGGTGGCGATCTCCCGCAGCTTGCAAAGCCAGGGAAAGGTGCGTTGGGGCTATGTCTGGCAGGGGCGCCAGTACGAGGGGCTGAGCTGTTTCTTTCTCGAGGTGCTCGACGGTTTCGGCGGGCATTGGTGGCGCCCTGATGGCCGCGTCGCGGCGGCCAAGTTCGAGGCCAGGAGCACGGCCAAACCTGATCACCGCGGCAGGATCCAGCGCCAGCCAGGGGCTGATTCCAGTCCGGTGGCGCCTGGCGCTGCCACGACCATTGCCGTCGGACAAACCGAACTCCCCAGCCCCGCGGCAGTCCGAGCGGCCACGTTTCTGGAATCGCTGGTGCAGAGCGGCGTAACGCCTGCCGCGGTGGCCAGCTTTGCCGAAAATGAAGCTCTGCAGCTCTTTGCCGCCGGCGACGCCGCCTTTCTGCGCAACTGGCCCTATGCCTGGCGTGAAATCGAACGCAGTGGTGGGCCCGCCAGCGGCCATGTCGGCGTCGTTCCGGTGGTGGCTGCCAGCGGCCATCAGTCCGGTGGCACCCTTGGAACCTGGGGGCTGTCGATGCTCAAAGGCACCCCCCATCCCCAGGAGGCGGCCGCCGTTCTTGGTTGGCTCACCGGACCAGAGACCCAACGCCTCTTGGCCCTGCACGAGGGCTACGCCCCCACCTGGACGTCCCTTTACGAGGACGCCGATCTCGGCAGACGCCAACCGCTGCTGGCGATTCAGCGCCAGGCCCTCGCCCATGCCGTGTTGAGGCCTCCAAGCGCGCTCTACTCCCAACTCAGCGATGTGTTGCAGCGCCAGGTGAACGGACTCATCAGCGGCCGCGGCAACCCGGACGAGGCGATGCGGGAGGCCCAACGCCAGAGCCAGGCCGTGCTGCGCGCCGCCTCGGGGGAGCCTGGTTGATGGCACTGCTGCTGCTGCCCGGATCCCTGCTGCTTCTGGCGGTCTTTCTGCTGCCGATGCTGCGCAGCATTTGGCTGAGCTTTCAGGCGGATTCCCTGCTCACCGGCCTGGTAGCCCGTCCGAATGGTGTCGCCAACTGGCAGCGGCTGCTGCTGGATGCCCGCTTCTTGCAAGACGCGCTGCAGACCCTGCGCTTCGCGCTGTTGTCGGTGGGTCTGGAATTGCTGCTCGGGCTCGCTCTGGCGCTCCTTCTGCATCGCCCCCAGCGCGCCAGGGGTTTGGTGAGAGCCCTGGTGCTGCTGCCCTGGGCGCTGCCCAACACGGTGATGGCGCTCGGCTGGCGTTGGATCTACAACGAGCCCTATGGGCCGCTCAATAGCTTGCTGGAGCGGTTAGGCCTTCCCACCGTTGGATTTCTCTCTTCTCCCGCCACCACCTGGCTGGCGACCGTGCTGGCGGACACCTGGAAAACCACGCCATTCGTGGCCCTGTTGTTGCTGGCCGGTCTGCAGTCCATTCCCCATGATCTGATCGAAGCCCTGCGCCTAGAGGGGGCAAGCTCCTGGCAAATCCTGCGCCGCCTCACCCTGCCGCTGCTGGCTCCCTACCTGGCCTTAGCCGTGCTGTTCCGCCTCGCCCAGGCCCTGGGTGTCTTCGACCTGATCCAGGTGCTCACCAACGGCGGACCCGCCGGCAGCACCGAGAGCCTGGCGGTTTATGCCTATCTGAACGCCATGCGTTTTCTCGACTTTGGCTACAGCGCCACCATCACCGTCGCCACCTTCTCGTTGTTGCTCGTCCTGGGCGCAACCTGGCTGCTGCTGCAGCGTTACCTTCCGGCCCGCCAACCATGACAGCCCTCGCCTTGCTCTGGAGCCTTGCCCCGCTGCTTTGGCAGTTGCAGACCTCGTTCCGGCCGGCCGCGGCGCTGGTCGCCCCCGGCGGTGGCTTAAACGGCAGCTGGACCCTGGCGAACTATCAACTGGTGCTCGCGGCCGATCCTCCGTTTTGGCGCTACCTCCTCTCCAGCGCCCTGGTAGGGCTGATGACCACAGTGCTTAGCCTGGTTGTCGCCGTGCCAGCGGCCTATGCCCTGGCGCGCCAGCGCGGCCGCCTGCGCCTGATCGTTACCGGCGTGTTGCTGGCAACGGCCCTCTTCCCCACTGTGCTGCTCTTCCTGCCGTTGCTCGAAGCCGCGAAATGGCTGGGTTTGGCCAACAATCTTGCGGCCCTGTCGTTGCCCTACAGCGCACTCACCCTGCCTCTAGCGGTGCTGCTGCTGCGGGCGGCATTCGCCGACCTGCCGCAGGAACTGGAGGAGGCAGCCCGGTTGGAGGGGCTGGGGTTGGCTCAGCGCCTGCGCCATATTCTGCTGCCGTTGTTGCGGCCGGCTCTCGCCAGCACGGCGATTTTGGTGTTCCTGTTCAGCTGGAACGAGTATCCGATTGCCCTGACCTGGATCAGTCGGGCCGATTTGCTGACCCTACCGGTGGCGATTGCTCGCCTTGCCGGTTCTTCCGTGTTTAGCGTCCCCTACGGCCCATTCGCGGCGGCCACCGTGCTCGGCAGTTTGCCACTCCTGCTGCTCGTGCTGGTGTTCCAGCGCTCCATCGTGGCGGGCCTCACCCAGGGGGCCATCAAGGGATGAAAGGCCTGCGGTTGCACCAGCTCAGTCGCGCGGTTGGCGAGCGCCTACTCCTTGATCGCCTCACCCTCACGATCGCGCCCGGGGAATGTCTGGCCCTGTTGGGTCCAAGCGGCTGCGGCAAGACCACCACGCTGCGTCTGTTGGCCGGGCTCGACCAGCCCAGCGATGGCCAGGTGTTGCTGGACGGTGAGGACATCACCGGCCTGCCTCCGGGAGAGCGGCAGGTGGGCATGGTGTTCCAGAGCTATGCCCTTTACCCGCACCTCAACGTGCTGGAGAACCTGGCCCTGGGGCTGCGGGTGCGCGGCGTACCCGCCGCTGAGCGGGAGCAACGGATCGCTGCCACCACCGCGCTGCTGCGGCTCGAAGAGCTGCTGGCGCGCAAACCGGCCCAGCTCTCCGGTGGTCAGCGCCAAAGGGTCGCCCTAGCCCGCGCCCTGCTGCGCCGTCCTCGCTTGATGCTGCTCGATGAACCGATGAGCAACCTCGATGCCCAGTTGCGCGAAGAGCTGCGCCCGGAGTTGAGGCGGCTGCTCAGCGGTGGCGAGCCACCGGTGGTCTACGTGACCCACGATCAGCAGGAAGCCTTGGGCATGGCGGACAGGATCGCGGTTCTGGCCGAGGGCAAGCTGCAACAGATCGGCGACCCCACGCAGCTGTTGCAGGAACCGGCGAACCTCTTCGTGGCTGGCTTCCTGGGCCGCCCGGCCATCAATCTGCTGCCGGCTCGAAACGGCCGGATCCTTGGCCTGCGCCCCCAGCATTTGCGGTTCAGCCCTGGCGATGGGCTTCCTGTTCAGGTGCAGCGCCGCGAATGGTGGAACCATGAGCGGCTCTACTGGCTGAGTGCCGAGTGCGGAGCGCTGCGATTGCTCGCCGCGGCTGATCAGGAGCCTGGAGCTGCGACCCATGTGAGCTGGGAGAAGCGCCACGAGCTCTGGTTTGACCAACACAGCGGCCAGCGCCTAGCCCCTGGCTAGTGAGGGCCCTGCCCGCGCTTTGATAAGGTGTGAACTTGTCTGTCCTTGTGGACAGAGTCCGTCGTTCGACTTGTAGCAAGCCATGTCTCGTGTCTGCCAGCTCACCGGCAAGCGCGCCAACAACGGCATGGCCGTCAGCCATTCCCATGTGCGCACCCACAAGCTCCAACAGGTGAACTTGCAGGAGCGCCGTCTTTGGTGGGCCGAAGGCAATCGCTTCGTGCGGCTGCGGGTGTCCACGAAAGCTTTACGGACAATCCAAAAGAAAGGCCTAGGAGCCTTCGCCCGCGAGTTGGGTGTCGATCTGAGCCGTCTTTGAAGCGCCACACCCCATTGCCATGAGGGTCGAGAGCACCTTGTCGCCCTCCTCTGCCCCGCATCCGCCCGCACAGGCCCAACCCTTGTCTCGTCGCGGGTTGTTGCGGGCCTTCTTTGGTCTCGCCTTCCTCGTTCTGCCTGCCAAGCCAGCCCGGGCCCTGGGGGGATCCCTGCCTCCCTTGGATCAAGCCTCGCCAGGATTTGATCTTGAGGGCGTGGCCCCTTCAACCGCGGCCGTTCAGGCTGATCAAGCCACCGTGGAGCCCGTGGCCACGCATCTGGGGCTGGCTGATTTCCGCGGCCGCTGGCTGGTGCTCTATTTCTATCCGCGTGATTTCACCAGTGGCTGCACCTTGGAAGCCCGTGGATTTCAGAACGATCTCGCCGCCTTCCATGCCCTAGGGGCTGAGGTGGTGGGAGTCAGCGCTGATCGTCCCAGTGACCATGCGGCCTTCTGTGGCAGCGAAGGCTTGCGGTACCCCCTGCTCTCCGATCCAGGTGGGGTGGTTAGCCGCAGCTGGGGATCTTGGCTGCCGCCGTTTTCGCTGCGGCATACGTTTTTGATCGATCCCGAGGGAATCCTGCGTGCCCGTTGGACCGCCGTGCGTCCAGCCCAACACAGCCAGGAGGTGCTTGCCGAACTCATCCGCATGCAGTCGTCGGCCGAAGCGGCTGGATAACCTACGTCAACCCGGCGTTCATCCCCCTGTCTCGCCCCGATCCCACCGCGACGCGCAAGGTCAGTCGTCGCAAAATTCTCAGTCTGTTGGCTGGCAGTGGACTGGTCGCAACCCTGTGGGGCCCAAGTGCCGGCCTGCGGGCCCAGAACCGCAGGGCAGCCAGCGCCGAATCAACAGGCCAACGCCTGCGACTGCTCGCCGTGGCCGACAGTGGCAGCGGTGATGCCGCCCAACGGGCCGTGGCGGTTCAGATGGCCCAGCGACATCGCCAACGCCCCGTTGAGCTGGTGCTGCTGGGCGGCGACAACATTTACAACGATGGCGATATCGCCCTGGTGGGCAGCCACTTCGAGCGGCCTTACCGGGAACTGTTGCAGGCTGGGGTGCCTTTCAAGGCCGTGCTGGGCAACCATGATGTGCGCCGCGATGGGGGTGCCGGCCAACTCGCTTATCGAGGTTTCGGCATGGAGGGACGCTGGTATAGCTTTCGCCGGGGGCCTGTGCAGTTTTTCATGCTGGACACCAATCCCGGCGCTCACTGGGCACCCCAGCTGAGTTGGCTACGAGGGCAGCTGGCAGCCAGCCGGGCTCCCTGGAAGGTGGTGGTTGGTCATCACCCTCTCTACTCCGAAGGCTTCTATGGCGATGATGCCGCGCTGATCGCGCGGCTGACGCCATTGTTCAACCGCTATAAGGTACAGCTTTACATTAACGGCCACGACCACAACTACGCCCGAACACCACCCATCGATGGCACCACCTATCTCACAGTTGGCGGCGGCGGTGCTGCTTTGCGGCCGGTGACACTCAGGCGCAAGGGCGCCAAGGCTGCAAGTGTCCATAGTTTTGCCGAACTTGATTTCAGTGCCAGCGAATTGCTGATCCAAGCCTGGGACCGCAACGGGACGCGTCTCGATGACGTACGCCTGCCCGCAGGCATCAGCTGAGCTCACCGTGCTCTCGTGCGGATTCTGATGAGGATTGCGCGATTCGCCCATGCAAGGCCTCTGGGTTCACTTTTGGCATTTTGCGCTGATCTGCTGACAGCAACGTTCCCTTTCTGAGCAGGACAGGGAAACTATGGGTTACACCAAGGCAACCGCCTGTGGTGGTCCCATCTTTATTTTTCATTCACGTGCCAGAAACGCCTGTCTCGCCTGATGCGACCCTTGCTCTTGTCAAAGGCGTCGTCATCCCCTTCCTGTTCAAGCTTGCCGGCGCCTTTGCCCTTTGGATCGTCGGCGGTTGGCTAATCGGCTTCGCTCTCAAGTTTCTGCGCCGCACGCTGCATGCCAATGGCAGCCTCGACGCCACGGTGATTTCCTATCTCATCAACATCCTCGGCGGTTTGCTGCGGATTGTCCTGGTGGTGGCGATCCTTGGCTTCTTCGGCATTCAAACAGCCAGCTTCGCAGCTCTGCTAGCAGGCGCCGGCGTCGCCGTGGGGGTTGCCTGGGGTGGGATGCTCTCGGATTTTGCAGCGGGCGTTTTCCTGGCTGTTCTGCGTCCAATCCACCACGGTGATTTTGTTGAGGTGGCTGGCATTACAGGCACAGTCTACGAAGTGGGGATGTTCGTATCCTCGATAGACACCCCAGACAACGTCAGAAAGATCATCCCCAACAGCAAGGTTTTTGGTGGTGTGATCACGAATTACACCTCCCTTCCCTATCGCCGTGTTGAGCTCGTTGCGCAACTCGATAACAGCGCAGACGTTGGCAAAGCCATCGAGCTTCTCAAAGAAGGAATGCGTGATATACCTCATCAATACGCCGGTAAACCCGCTGATGTAGAGGTTCTCGACTTCAGCGAGCGTGGCCCTCGTTTGGCTATACGACCCTACACTCATACGGACACGTATTGGGATGTGTACTTCGCAACCAATCGCAAGATCATCGAGGTGCTTGCTAGCAACGGCTTCCCGGTGCCTCGCATTCCGATGCAGGTCAGTGACTCCGGTCTGAAGATTTGATTGAGACCGCCGCCAGGCTGTTGAGCACCTGGCTGTGCACTTCTGCCTGGCGACGCAATTGCCTCAACCGCTTTTCCTGCGTCGGTTGCTCAAAGCTGGCTGTCCAAGCAGCCAGAACTGTCTCCAGGTTGTCGGGGCCCAGGTTGCGGCAATCACACCCGATCGCCACAGCCGCGGCTGCAACCTTGGGGTCGTAACTCAGTGCTACCACTGGAGCCCCGGCCAGGGCAGCCAGGATCAGCCCATGCAGCCGCATCGCCACGACCAAGGCGGCGGATGACAACAGTTCAATCGCCTCGGCTGGAGTTTCAGGACGAATGTTGCTGCTGCGGGCAAGCAGCCCGTCAGGCACCAAACCCTGATTGTGCAGATCGTCAAGCAGGCTGCTGTCCTGCTCGCGATGGAAAGGCAACCAAATCACCTGGCGCTCCCCGCGCTCCGCAAGGGTGTCGACCGCGTCCAAGTAGAGGCGCCACTGGGGCGGCTTCA
>JBIIIX010000138.1:0-7708 GCA_044234415.1 Cyanobium sp. | reverse complement strand
GTGGGCGCCAGCCGTCACCGCCTGGCCTTCATCGTGCTGCTGGCGGTGGTGGTCGCGGTGTCGATCAAGGCGGTGGGGGTGCTGCTGATCAGCGCCTTCGTGGTGATCCCGGCCTGCGGGGGGCGGTCGATCGCTGTCGCCGAAGCCCGGCCAGTCAAGACTGGCGAGCTGGCGCTGATCACCGACGGCCTCCGCCAGGGGCTTCCATTCGCTGCGGCTGGAGACGGTGCTCAGCGCCGGCAGCAGCAACCAGAGCGGTGCCGTTCGGGGCCCGAAACGCTCCAACACGATTCCCAGCCGCGCTCCGGCCAGATCCAGCTGCAGCGGTTCCACGCTTCCCCCGAAGGCAGGCGTCATGCGAACCCCCGCCCTCGCGATCCAGCCTGTTGGCCCACGCTCCTGAAGACGATCCTGTCGCTGCCCGGGTCGTAGAGGCAGTAGCGGAGGCCGGAGCCGATGCCGATCACCTTGCGCTGCGGCACCACCTGCTGCCGCTGGCGTTCGCCTTCCAGATCCCGCACGGCGGAGGCGATGCCCCCACCCGCGAGCTCCACGCTGAACTGCTCGCCGCTGCGGGCGGTGAACAGGCGGTTCACATCCATCCGGGTGAGCCGGTCCAGCAGCAACAGCGGCGAGCTGTCTGGACCCAGGTTGTCGCCCACATCGGCAGAGCTGCCATGCAGCAGGGCGCAATCCAGTTCGATGAAGCCGAACTGCAGGGCTGCTAGCCAGGCCAGATGTCCTGGATCCACGGCCTGCTCCAGCGCCTCCACGGCGGCCTGGCCGAACTGCTGACGCAGAGGGTCAGCCCGCCGCTCACCGCGATAGCCGCGTTCGGCGAGCAACTGGTCTTCCCACCAGCCGTAGATGCACTGAGGCGCCAGCTCTCCGCGGCGGGGATCCTGTAGCCGATCCAGGAGAGCATTGGCATCCCGATCGGGACCAATCAGATCACCCAACACAAACAGGGTGTCGACCCGGCCCAGCTGGCGCAGATCCCGTTGAATCGCCTCGTAGAGCGCAAGGTCGCCCTGCAACCCACTCACCAGTGCCCAGCGTGCCATCAGCGCTCACACACGTGGCTGGCGTCATCGGCCCGCTCGGCGTACTCAAAGCCATGGCGCAGACGCCAGGCGAACACCGGCGGCAATCCAACCTCAACAATCGCCCTGCAAGTGCGCTCCACGTCATAGGGCACTTCGCGGATCTCGACGTTGCCGGTGGCCTCGTCGTGAATCACATAGGTGGCGTGGGTGTTGCCATGGCGCGGCTCACCCACAGAGCCGGCGTTGACGATGCGGCGCACGGGCAAGGCCATCTCCCGCTCGGCTGGTGACTGCGGATCCGTCGGCGCCTGCACGCGCACACGGATGACGCCATCCCGCAGCTCACGAACGTAGGGGCGGTGGGTATGGCCGCAGAACAGGGTGTCGGCATCGGCCGTCTGCACCCGCTCCAGAGCGGCAAAGGCATCCATGTCGGGCAGCAGGTATTCGTGCTGACTGTTGGGGCTGCCATGCACAAACAGCAGCCGATCGCGTCGCAAGGACATCGGCAGGCTGGCGAGGAAGGCCTTGTTCTCCTCGCTCAGCTGCTCGGCAGTCCATTGATGGGCCTGATGACCGCGCCGTTCCGCCAGCTGAGAGGGGTAGCTGCACTCACAGGAGTTGAGCCCCTCGATGATGTCCTCATCCCAGCAGCCCTGGCAGCTGGGGATGGCACGCTCGCGAACCAGATTCACCACCTCATTGGGCTGGGGGCCGTAGCCCACCAGATCCCCCAGGCAGGTGATCGTGTCGATACCCCGCTGGTCGATGTCGGCGAGCACGGCCTCCAGGGCAGCGAGGTTGGCGTGCAGGCAGGAAATCACGGCATGGGCCATGGCGATCAGGCGGCAGGGGATGGATGGGGCGGGGCCTTCCGTTGGCGCAGGGGAGCCTGCTGGAGCTCCAGCACGGCAGCGCTAAGCAGGCAGTCGGCGAGGGTGGCCTCGATGGCGGTGGGGTGGAGATCCTTGCCCTGCACGATTAGGCGCGACAGTCGCTCCGGGCGACCGTCGTGCGGTGCGATCGTCTGCAAGGGGAGGAACTGCGAGCCCTCGCGGCTCACCATCCAGTTGCAAAAGAAGGCCCGGCCATCGGGCAGGTTCATCACGGCCTTGGCGCGGTAAACATCGCCGTAGGCACCGTTCACAAGTTCGAACCAAAAGCTGCTCAGGCTGGCGGGATCCCAGACGGAGCCGTTGAGGTTCAGGCTCCAGGCCTGCAGATGGCTGAAGTCCAGCGTGTCCTGCCGGGGCAGCTCCGGGTCTCTGCCGAAGTGCAGATGGCCATCGGGAGTGAGATGCAGGGCTTCCAGCTGCGGCAAAATCCGCCGATCCATGCCTGCCAGTCCGGTCTGCGCAGGTGGATGAAATTGGGGCAGTTCGATCAGCGCGAGCAGGCCGGCGGGATGGGGTGCCAGGGCCAGATTCGGATCGCCCAGATCCAGCAGCTCCGGGCACTGGTCCTGCAGATAGGCCAGATCAATCCCGCCGTCCCTGGCCTGGGCGAGACCCTCGTCGGGATAGCCCGCAAGGCGCAGATAGCCAGATGGTCCCGAATGGCTCTGGATCTGGCTCAGGATCCAGCTGGTTTTGCCGCAGCCAGGGGGGCCTGAAACCAGGAGGGACTGGCTCATGGCGCCGCGACGCAGGCCTCGAGCTGGGCCCTGAGCCCAGCCTGGTCAAGGTCTTTGCCGATCGCCACCACCTTGGTGTGGCGCTCTGCGCCCTCTGGCCAGTCGGAATCGTCGATCGTGAAGCGCTTGCCGCATAGGTGAAACAGATGGCGGCGGTTGCTCTCGCGAAACCAGAGCACTCCCTTGGCGCGGAACACCGATTCGGGCAACTGGTTATCGAGGAAGTGCTGGAAGCGCCGTAGATCGAAGGGCGCATGCACCGCCAGGCTCACGGAACTGAAGCCTTCCAGCTCCGGGGTATGGGCATGGTCGTGATGCTCATGGTCGTGCTCGTGGTGATGGTGGTGATGCCCATCGCCAGGGCTGTGGTGGCTGTTCTGGTGGTCATGACTGGGATGACCGGTTGCATGCCGATGGAGCTGATCCTCGTGGTGAACCTGCGCATCGTCCCTGGCCTCTTCCTGGGCCTGGAGGGAGGCCAGTCGGTCGCTCTCGAACAGACCCACACTCAGCAGCAGGCCCAGCGGCACATCCCCGCGGCAGGACCTCAGGATGCGGGCATCCGTCTTGATCGCCCGCAGCTCGGCCTCCACCGCGTTCAGCCGCTGCTCATCGACAAGATCGGCCTTGTTGAGCAGCAGGATGTCGCCGTAAACCACCTGGGCGCGGGCGATCGGGCTCTCAAGGGCCGTGGCGCTGAAGTGCTCGGCGTCGATCAGGGTGATGATCGAATCGAGTCGCAGCCGGTCGCGCAGGTCGCCGGCCATGAAGGTGAGAGCCACCGGCAGGGGGTCGGCCAGGCCGGTGGTTTCCACCACGATCAGATCGATCGGCTCAGGCCTCTCCAGCACGCGGTGCACGGCATCCTGCAGCTCGCCGTTGATTGAGCAGCAGATGCAGCCGTTGCTCAGCTCCACCATCGAATCGCTGGTGGCCACCACCAGCTCGTGGTCAATGCCCACTTCCCCGAACTCATTCACCAGCACAGCGCTGCGCAGCCCCTGCTGATTGCTGAGGATGTGGTTGAGCAGTGTGGTCTTGCCGGCGCCGAGGAAGCCAGTGAGCAGCGTGACGGGGACCTGGATGGCCTGCTGGTCCATGGACCACCACCAGCGAGAACGGTTCTCATTCTGCCCGATCAGTGCAGACCGCGAAAGCGGAGCCGCCTCCTTGATGAGGCAGAGTGTGTACATGTGCACAACTCGCATCCATGTCCGCGCCTGAGCGCCACTGCACCTCCAGCCGGGAAGGCAAGGTCATGCTCTCCTGCTGGATTTCCGAGGAGCTGCGCCAGGAGTTTGATCGGGCCTGGGCCGAGCAGGGCCTCAGGCCCCATGGCCGCACGCAGAAAGGCATGGAGTCCATGATCAGGGCCTTCCTGACAAGTCATGCAGCCGGAGAGCCGTAAGCCTTTCCGTTTGCATGGCCACGAACGCGTGGCGTCATGTCTTCCAGCAAGCCGCCCCATGAGCCAGCAGAGCCACCAGCCCTCATTCTTGAACCGCATCGCCCGCGTCCTGCTATGTCTGGTGTTCGTGCATGCTGTGATCGGCAAGCTGACGGGCTTTGCCGGTGTGGCTGGTGCCATCGCCGCCAAGGGATTACCGCTGGCGCCGCTGCTGCTGGTGCCGGCCATGTCCCTGATGGCGGTGGGCTCAGCCCTGGTGATCAGCGGCTGGAGGGCTCGGCTGGGTGTGGTGTTGCTGCTGCTGTTTCTGATCCCCACGACGCTGATCTTCCACGGCGACGTGGCAGACAAGATGGAGCGGATTCAACTGTTCAAGAACCTGGCAATCATCGGCGGCCTGCTGCTGGTGGCCGATCAGGACAGCAAAGGCTGAAGGGGGATTTCCCCAGACGTGAAAAAATTCCGAGGCATCCTGCGCCGCTTCCGGAAACAGGGGGAATACCCCCTGGTTTGCGTTCTTCTACAGCAATCTACGGGGATCTACAGGGAGTTGCAGGGAGCTGATTTTGAAGCGCAAATTATGAGGAGAATTCGCGATTTTTCGCGTCAGTTTCTCCTCTTTTGAGCTGTTGATCGTTTGACCGGTGCTGTTTTCCGGGCTCCAGGCGGTTGCAGGGTTGATCGACTCGCGCGTCAGCGGTGGCGGGGTGGATTGGTTGAGCGCTGCTGTGCTCGCTCGGCTGCATCCATCCGGCGCGCGGGTGAGATAGCCCAGCGGCGTCCGGGGTCGCCGCCCCAGCCATCCCAAGCCTGACGCCCTTTGCCGTAGGTGCTCCAGCTGGAGCCCTGCTTGTCCACCTCGTGGCGGGCGAAGTAGCTCACCATCCGATCGATCGTCTGGGGGGAGATCTCCTGGCGGTTGAGCAGTTGCCGGGCGCGGGCCAGCCCCACCGGCGTCATGCCCCGGTTGGAGGGGGGCTGCTGGGCCCGGCGCTCCAGGGCCCGGCGGGCTGCTGCAGCCACGGGGGCCGGCGGCCGGAAGGAGAGGCCGGCATAGAAGCTGCGGGGGCGCCGTGCCATCGGGATGCCTGGTGGCTCAGCGACGGGCACCGCGGCCGTTGACCGCGAACGAGGCCCGGTAGAGCTCAGAAGCACTCATGGCCTGGGGGTTGATCGGTTCGCCGTTGCTGCCGATGCCCGACACCGTCAGGCTCCCAGCGGCCTGCATACCGGCCGGGCCCCGTTGCTGGAACAGGAAGCCATAGACGGGATGCACGCGCATCTGATCAAGGAACTCCGTGGTGGTCATCGGCCGGCCGTCATCACCGAGCAGCGGCTTGCCCTGCCCGTCGAGGGGTTCGAGCACGTCCTTGCCATCGCCGCCGGTGCTGAGGCGGAAGCAGGTGCCCAGCTGCCCCTTGAAGATGTCGAAGAACGTGCCCCTGGCGTCACCGCCGGTGCGGCCCTCGGCCTGGGAGAAGGCCCGCTCCAGTAGACGGTCCTTGCGGAGCTGCAGCACCTGCTGCTTGGCTTCATCGCGCTCGGCGGCGACGGCGGCCACCTTCTGGGCGGAGGCCTCCTCCATCTGCCGCTCGCGCAACTCCATCTGCTGCTCGAGGATCTGCTTCTGGCGTTCGGCCTCCTGAAGGCGGGCGTACTCCTCGGGGTTGATCTCCGAGAAGCGGTTCAGCTGCTGCCGCAGGGTGCGGATCTCTTTTTCGAGCTGGTTGCTCTTGCGCCGCTCGGCCCGCAGGGGCTCACTGAGGCGGCTGTCGTCCACGGAGGACGTGACTGCCTCGGATGCAGCAGTGCCGGAGCTGTCGCCACCGCTGGCGGTTGAACCGGCCTGGCTGCCGGCGCCAGTGGGGTCGCCAGTGGTTTGGCCACCGGCAGTGATGGTCTCACCTGCCTGGCCGGTGGCGGCGTAGTTGTCGTCAGCGCCCTGACCGCCGGTGGCGGCGGCGGAGCTGGAGGCGGAAGAAGCAGTGGCAGTGGCCATGACCCATCGCGGCTGTCGTGGAGTGAGCACCCCATCCGGGCTGTGCTCACCGCCTATTGCCATGGCTGCCGCCGACAATGCAGTTGCTCCACCTCCAGCCCTGCCATGGCCAGCGCCATCACGGTGACATCAAACCCGGATCCGGCGCAGCTGCAGAGCCTTGGCGTGACGAGCTGGCCGACCTGGGGCTGTGGGGTCAGCACCTTCCCCTGGACCTATGACGAGCAGGAGACCTGTCTGCTGCTGGAGGGCGATGTCACTGTCACCCCCGATGGCGGGGAGCCTGTGCGGTTCGGCGCTGGTGATCTGGTGGTGTTTGACGCCGGGCTGAGCTGCACCTGGGACGTGCACGCCCCGGTGCGCAAGCACTACCGGTTCGGCTGACGACCCGCCAGGGTGGAAGCCATGCAGAAGCCGCCTGTCCCCACGCCCCGTGAGACCACCGAGGCGATGGTGCACAACATCGGCCGGGAGCTGGCCGAGATCGAGCAGCGCATCAGCCACTGCAGGGGCGATCGAGTGGCGGAGCCGAGGCTGACGGGCACCTGGATGGCCCACCTGCTGATCTGCAGCACCGAACTGCTGCACAACCTTCTGATCGACACGGCCAAGCGGCCGCAGCGTCTGTAGGGCTCAGCCCCGCGACAGCTCCAGCTGCCGGGCCAGCCAAAGCTCCACGTCCTCGTAGGTGTAGCGAACGAGGTTGCCCAGCTTCACGAAGGGCGGTCCGTAACCACTGGAGTTCCAGCTGTAGATGGTGGAGGTGGAGACGCCCAGGTACGCCGCCAGGGTCTCTGGCGTGTAGAAGCCCGAGGGGAGCGAGGTGGTGCTGGTGTCGGCGTTGGCAGCGGCGCGACGTTTGGGGATGAACAACCAGCTCCCCAGGGACAGTTGGTCCGATGGTCGAGCGGTGATGGTGGGGTTGAGAGCCCGCAGGGTGGTCACGGTGGTGAGGTGCCGCTCGGCCAGCACGTTGAGGCTGTCGCCACTGGCGACGACCACGACGCGGTTGGGCTTGAGCGCCGCCTGGATGCGTTCGCCCAGCAGCGGCTGGGTGAGCGAGCCGATGCCACCGGCGCCATAGAGCCCCCCGAACTCGGTGACGGAGAAGGCGGCGAACTGCCCCCGGCTGGGCGAGGGCAACACTCCCCCTGAGGTGAGCTCAGCCAGGGGCCCCAGCCACACCGCCCCGAAGCAGGGGGTGAGCAGCGCCGGGGTTGTGGCTGAAACCGGCCGGATGCCGCTGGTGCTCCAGGCGATGTCCGTGGCCAACCAGTCCCAGGGTTGGGAGGGCGTCAGCGGCAGCACCGCCCCGCGGGTGAGGTAGCCCTCGTAGGTGAAGTCCCCCGTGTCGAGGCCTGGAGCGTTCTCCTTGCTGGAGATCCCCCGCAGGCGCTTGATGAACCCCTCAAAGAGGAAGCGTCCGGTGCGCTCCGAATCCAGCACGCCAGGGATGGCGTTGGAGAACAGCAGGATGCGGGCGTTGGCGTAGGGCTGCAGCGCCGAAGGTGGGAGCGCCCCAGGGGCAAGCGGGCGCCGGTCCCGCAGTGCCTTCGATGACCACCACCCCTTGCGGGCGGATGGAGCCGACGCCAGGTCCCACCGCCGCCTTTGATCTCAAC
>JBIIIX010000137.1:0-7772 GCA_044234415.1 Cyanobium sp. | reverse complement strand
AACCAGCGCCGCCATGGGCATTCGCGAACGCTCGCTCTGGCAAGGCGGCTACCGGGCCGCCCTGGAGCAGGCTTTGGCCTTGATCGAGGACAACCGGCTCCAGAAGCTCGTGCTGGCGGTACGGCAGGCCCTGCTGCTTGATGGTCCCCTGGATCCACTGCTGTTGCTTGCCCACCTGCGCCGCAGCCAACCAGGGAGCTGCCGCTTCCTCTGGCAGCAGTCAGGCCGGGAGTCGCTGCTGGGGGCCTCACCCGAACGGCTGCTGACGGTGCGGCAGGGTCAGCTGCGCAGCGATGCCCTCGCCGGCACCGCGCCACTGCGGGACAGCTGCGCCGACCTACTGCTGTCGGAGAAAGACCGCTACGAGCACGCCTTAGTGGTGGAGACCATCCAGGCGGTGCTGCGCCGCTGCGGATTGCAACCAAGGCACCCCCGCATGCCCCGGCTGGCGCGGCACGGCTCCCTGGTGCACCTGCACACCCCGATCACGGCCGCCCTGAATGGGCAGCAGGCGCTGCGGCTCGCCGAAGCGCTGCACCCCACGCCAGCGGTGGCTGGGCTGCCGCGTCGGGAGGCGATGGCCTGCCTGCGCAGCCTTGAACCCTTCGAACGCGGCCACTACGCCGCCCCGATCGGCTGGATCGACAGCGCCGGGGACGCGGATCTGCGCGTGGCGATCCGCAGCGGCGTGTTGCGCGGCCAACGGCTGGAGCTCACCGCTGGGGCAGGGCTGGTGCGGGGCTCCCAAGCGGAGCGAGAGCTGCGAGAGGTGGAGCTCAAGCTGGGGGTGCTGCGGCAACAGCTGATGGCGGTATCGCCAGCCATGACAGCATCGCCTGGTTAAGCACATCAACCGGGCACGCCCCATGCACCCATGCCAGCACCTCAGTGTGGTGGTCCCGGTTTACCGCGGCGAACGCTCGATCGACGCCCTGGTGGCCGAGCTGGAACCGCTGCACGCCCAACCGCAAGCGACCCCGGCTGGATTCAGCTTCCAAGTGGATGAGGTGCTGCTGGTGCACGACTGTGGGCCGGATCGATCGGACCTGGTCCTGGAGCGGCTGCAGGAGCGCTTTCCCTTCGTGCGGGCCATCTGGCTCAGCCGCAACTTCGGCCAGCACGCGGCCACCTTGGCCGGCATGGCCGCCGCCTGCGGCGACTGGGTGGCCACCCTGGATGAGGATGGTCAGCAGGATCCGGCCAGCCTGGGGGCCATGGTCGATGCGGCGCTGCGTGGGGGTCTGCAGCTGGTGTACGCCGAACCCCTAAACCCACCGCCACACGGCCCGCTGCGCAATGTGTTCAGCCGCCTGGCCAAGCGCCTCACGGGCCTGTTGCTCGGCAACAGCCGGCTCGGGCGATTCAACAGCTTCAGGCTGGTGGAAGGAGAGGTGGCGCGCACCTTGGCGGCGTACTGCGGCCAGGGGGTATACCTGGATGTGGGGCTGTACTGGATCGCCGGCCGGATCGGCCATTGCCCGGTGCGGCTGCGCCAGGAGCGGGGTCGCGGATCAAGCTATTCCTGGCTGGGCTTGCTGCGCCATTTCTGGCATTTAGTGCTCACCACAGGCACCAAACCCCTGCGGCTGATCACCTACATCGGCCTGGGCTCGGTGCTGTTCTCCCTGATGCTTACGGGGTACGCCCTCGCCCAGAAACTCAGTGGCAGTGTGCCGGTACAAGGATGGACATCCCTCCTGATGATCGTGGCCTTCTTCTCGGGCTGCATTCTCATCTCTCTCGGCATCATTGCCGAATATCTCGCTGTGACCATGGGCATCATCATGGGGCGGCCGCTCTATGTGGTTTCCAGCCATCCGATCCGCCCTCAGGGCAGCCTGGCTGATGGCTGATCACGCCGGTACGTCGCTGCACTTGGGTCCAATTGGCGGCTGCCCTGAGCCGGATCGGGCGGCTCCTCTCACCTGGGTCATCGGCGCCGGTGGCCTGCTCGGCAGTGCCCTGGTCGAACGGCTGCGCCAACAAGGCCGTGCGCTCTTCGCAGCGGCAGAACCCTTGGCCTGGGATCAGCCCAAGCGGCTGGAGACCCAGCTGCGTCGTGCCTTGACCGGCATGGGCGACCGGTTGGAGCCGGGCCAGCCCTGGGAGATCCACTGGGCCGCGGGCCGTGCCTCGATGGCCAGTGCCGCCGGGCAGCTGGAGGCCGACCGTCGGGGCTTCCATGCGCTGCTCGATGGCCTCGCCGAGGGGGGGGCGCTGACGGGGCATCCGGGGATCCTGGTTCTGGCCAGCTCAGCGGGCGGCATCTACGCCGGCAGCCCGGCCCGCCTGATCGATGAAGACACGCCCCCCCAGCCCAACAATCCCTACGGGCACTGGAAGCTGGAGCAGGAGGGGCTGACACGCCAGCTGGTGGCCGCCGGCCATGCCGACAGCGCCTTCATCGCCCGAATCTCCACCCTGTACGGGGTCGGTCGGCCGGGTGTTGAGCGCACCGGCTTGATTCGCACCATCGCCCGCCAGCTACTCCGTCGCCAGCCTGTGCACATCTTTGTGCCACTGGACACGATGCGGGATTACATCGCCGTACGGGATGCCGCCACGATGGTTTTGGCTGGAGCCGACCAGGTCTGGGGCCATGCCCTCGCAGGCGAGGGCCGCGGCTGTCTCACCCGCCTCGTTGCCAGCGAACAGCCCACCGCCATCTCAGAGCTGCTAGGCATCTTCCACCGCCTGACCCGCCGACGGCCCCTGATCGTGACCAGCATCTCCGGCCCGGCCCACCTCTACAAGCGCTGCGTTCGGTTCCGCTCGAACGCACTGCCGGAGTTGAGGCGTTTGCTAACCACCCCCCTACCCCAGGGGATCGCCGCCGTGCTGCAGGCCGAACGTCAGTCCATGGTTGGGCAGGCGCCGCGATGAGCCCGGTCCGCCAGCTGCTGTGGCTGCTGAGGCGCGCCCGGCTGCATCGCTTTGTGCTGGTGGGCAGCCTCAACACCCTGATGGGCTACGGCTGCATCTTGGCGCTGCAGGCGATCAGCCACAATCCGGTGCTCAGCAACCTGCTGGGCTACGGACTGAGCGCCGGATTCAGCTATCTCACCCATAGCCGCCTCACCTTTGGCCACACCCCCAGCTCCCGTAGTGCCAAGGCCTACCTAGGGGTGTTGCTGGCCGGTTACGCCCTCAACCTGCTGGTGCTGAAAGTTAGCTTGCTCTGGCTGCCCCCCGTCGTCGCCCAAGGGCTGGCGGTGCTGAGTTTCGCCGGGTTCAGTTATCTGGGCCAGCTTTGCTGGGTGTTTCCCCAGAACCAGCGGCAGCGGCCGGGTGAAGCAGACGCTCCAGGGTGAGATCGGCCAGGGGGATCCCCGCCAGCCGCTCCACTTCCCGCACACCGGTGGGACTCGTGACATTGATCTCGCTGAGGCGACCATCGATCACATCGATGCCAACGAAGAACAATCCCTCCCGACGCAGGGCCGGGGCTAGTTCTGCACAGATCCGCTGCTCCGCCTCATTCAGGTCGGCGGCCTGGGGAGAGCCACCCAGGGCGAGATTGCTGCGGAATTCACCGCCACGGGGCACCCGGTTGACGGCGCCGAGCGGTTCGCCATCCACCAGGATGATTCGCTTATCGCCCTGTTTCACGCCAGGCAGAAATGCCTGGGCCATCACCGGCAGCTGCTCGCGGGCGGTGACAAGTTCCAGCAGCGCCTCCAAGCCGGGGGTGGCGGCCGCGGCAAACACCACCCCCTGGCCAGCCCGCCCCCCGAGGGGCTTGATGACCACCTCCCCTTGAGCGGCGGTGAACTGGGCCAACAGGGACACCCTGGAGCTCACCAGGGTGGGCGCCATCAAGTGGCTGAAGCGCAGGGCAGCGAGTTTTTCGTTCCAGCTGCGCAGGGCGGCTGGACGATTCACCACCCTGACGCCGCGAGCCACCGCCAGATCGAGCAGGTGGGTGGCATAGAGATAGGCCTCATCCACGGGTGGATCCTTGCGCATCCAGACACAGCGAAAGGCCTCCAGATAGCGATGTTCAGCAGGACCGGCATCAAACCAGGGACTAGGAATCTCCCAGCCCTCTTGATGGGGCTTCATCGGCGCCAAGCGCACGGGCCGGGCCAATGCCGCCGCTGTATGTCCGGCGCTGCTGGCAGGGGAAGCGCCAGCGAAAGCCGGCTCAAGAACGGCCACAAGATCGGCGGTTCCACAGATCCAAACCTGTTCGCCAGCCCGTTGAGCGGCCTGCATTAACGCAATGCTGCTGTCGCGGCTAGGGTTGAGCTGTTGAATCGGATCGATGATAAAAAGCTGGTCACCGTTGGCGGCAGAGGCAGAGGCAGCGGCAGCGGCAGAGGCAATGGTCACGCGCGGATCCCGAGGATGAGATTCAGATCACCAGCTTGCTCGAGCTCCATCACCTGCTGCAAACCGCCGATGAGGTTGCCATCAATAAACACCTGAGGCGTAGAAGCAAGCCCTTCTGTGCGCTGGCTCATGGCCGAGCTGTTCACAATATCAGTATCAACCAGATACTCGTTGTATTGAATATTTTTTCGATCGAAAAGGCCCTTCGTGCGCATGCTGTCTGCGCAGAAGCGACGCGTATAGATTTCCACCTTAGCCAACCGTTGACCCGACCCATCCGACTCCCTGGGGTTGATCCGCTCCGAGCTGCCGGACCCAGCATTGGCCAGGGACTGTTGAGGCTGAACACTTGGAGGCTTAGCAGGGTGACCGGGGGGCAGGGCATCCATCATGTTTCGAGCACTAACTCACAGCAGAGGGCCGTGGAGCATTGGGAATGGGGCACTTGGTCGAAGGGCATCTGCAAGGACGGCCAACACGACCATCGTACGGTTGAATCTACTCGACGCCCTGCGATACAGCATCACGCCAAGGACGCTTGTTCGTGCCCGCAAGCAGTTAATGCCGCAGTTATTGACGCAGTAAACTAGCTCAAGCCCTGTGCTGCGGGGCACGCTGGCTGGCTGCAGAGGCACTGGTTGGCGGCAGAGGAATAAGAAGTTCCATACCTTACCTGACTGACGATCGTTGTAACAACCCCTCGGTCACACGGCAGTCTGACCAGCGTCCTTGCGGCACAAGGCTCCAAACGACAAGCCAGACCAACCACTTGCGAGGGATCTCCCGAGCCGCCGCCGCGCTGATACGGTCAGGGCTGGCAACCATGTCAGACCTTGATCGACATCACCGATCTCAAGCGCGATCTGTCCGAACTCACCGACCGCCTGGGCAAAGCCCAGGACTGCCTTTGACGTTCCCGCCCTGAGAGCCCGCCAGCGCGACCTGGAGCAACTGGCCGGCCAAACCGATTTCTGGGATGACCAGCAGGAAGCACGGCGCCGCATGCGCCAGCTGGATGATGTGCGCGCCCAGCTGGAACAGCTGCAGCGCTGGCGCTCGCTGCTGGACGACGCCGAAGCCAGCCTTGAGCTCCAAGAGCTTGAACCCGAGCCCGAGTTGTTGGAGGAGGCGGCAACGGGCTTGGGGCGGCTGCGCGCCGACCTCGACCGCTGGGAGCTGGAGCGTCTGCTGAGTGGCTCCTACGACAAGGAGGGCGCGGTGCTGAGCATCAATGCGGGCGCCGGCGGCACCGATGCCCAGGATTGGGCCCTCATGCTGATGCGCATGTACAGCCGCTGGGCCGAAGACCATGGCATGAAGGTCACGGTGGATGAGCTCAGCGAGGGCGAGGAAGCGGGCATCAAGAGCTGCACAATCGAGATTGAGGGGCGTTACGCCTACGGCTACCTGCGCAATGAAAAGGGCACCCATCGGCTGGTGCGCATTTCCCCCTTCAACGCCAACGACAAACGCCAGACCAGCTTTGCGGGAGTGGAGGTGATGCCGCTACTCGACGAAGACATCAAGCTCGACATCCCCGACAAGGATCTGGAGATCACCACTTCCCGCTCTGGCGGTGCCGGCGGCCAGAACGTGAACAAGGTGGAGACGGCTGTGCGCATCCTGCATATCCCCACCGGCCTGGCCGTGCGCTGCACCCAGGAGCGCTCCCAGCTCCAGAACAAGGAAAAGGCGATGGCGTTGCTCAAGGCCAAGCTGATGGTGATCGCCCAGGAGCAGCGGGCCGCAGAAATCGCCGACATCCGCGGCGACATCGTTGAGGCGGCCTGGGGAAACCAGATCCGCAACTACGTGTTCCAACCCTACCAATTGGTCAAGGATCTGCGCACCCAGCAGGAAACCACCGATGTGCAGTCGGTGATGGATGGCGAGCTCGATCCCTTTATCTTCGGCCTATTGCGCCAGGGCGTGGAGGTGGGCGGCGAAGACTGACCGCTTCTGGAGGCCCGGCAGGGGATGTGTGGCCCAGGCAGGTGTGATCTAAGCCTGGGTTGCCGATTCTGTAGGGCTCAGCCCAGCTGCACTGGCCAAAGCCGAGCCATAGCCCTTATGGGATATCTCTCGACGATCGATCAAGGCTCTGCCAAGCGGCAAATCCTCTGATTCAGCAGCGACAACAGCTGGCCCGACCTGACAGGCCCGCAGTGGAGCAGCGCTCCCATCGGGATGCGGCTGCCCGCCGTTGGCGCTGCGCCGATCCCGGCTGGGGCTACGAACACGAGCGCCAGAGCAGGATCGCAACAGCCGCAGCGCAAACGCAGCGCAGCCGCAGCGCAGAACGGCTGAACCTGAACGCTGCAACCTCGCTGGGTTGCGACTTGCGGGGAGAGCGGAGGAGTTGTCGCAACGCCGCGCTCCTTGAGCAGGAGTGCCAAGATCGCAGCATGGATGACATCTTGGCGGCAATGGCCCGCAATCAGCCCCTTCCCGCCGAAACCACAGCCAGTCGTTCGGCAAGCGCAGTGGTCGCCGCTGGCCCTGGTTCATCAGGCATCAGCGAGACCGAACCAGCGGCTGGCTTTGTGAAGCTGGCGATGCGCAACATGGTTCGCAAAGGGCGCCAAAGCCTCTTTCACTTCGGCCTGACCGCCCTGGGCCTGACCGGCTTCCTGCTGCTGATCGCCTGGCTCGGCCGCCCCCATCTGCCCCAGTGAATCGGCTTCCCCCCCATCCGGGTCGCGCTGGCTCGTTCGGTTCCGGTCCGACGCAAGACCGTCGTCCTTGCGAACCGTGAGCTTCTACACCCCCGTATCGCAAGCACCCGGTCAGCGGATCCCCGTTGTGGAGCTGGCCCTGATCCTGGAGACCGAGTTCACGGCTGGCGAGGGGCATGCAGATCTCGACACGCTGTTGGACCCCGAGCGGGGCGAAGCCCACTGGAGCAGGCAGTTCGCGCTCTGGTTAGCGGATCTGCAGGCTGAACTGCCCGCCCCGTGTCAGGCGCCGGCCTACAACCTCAGCCTCAGCTTGGTGGATGATCCCAGCATCGCCCGCCTCAACCAGGAGTGGCGTCAGGTGGAAGGCCCCACGGATGTGCTGGCTTTCGCGGCCCTGGAGCAGGCGCCTCCACCGCCCGGGCCAGGGAGGTGCGCCGACGTCCTGGATGACCCCCTCGAGCTGGGTGACATCGTGATCTCTCTGGACACTGCCGCACGCCAGGCCTGGGAGGCCGGCCACAGCCTGAAGCTGGAGCTGCTGTTCCTGGCCAGCCACGGACTCTTGCACCTGCTGGGCTGGGATCACCCGGACGAAGCCAGCCTGGCAACCATGCTGGCTCGCCAGGAGGGGTTGATTCAGCTGGCGACCCAGCCGATCTGAACCCAGCTCCACAGCCTTCAGAGGTCACCCCTGACTGGTCCGCCCCTGCTGGCGCTTGACCGGTCCGCTCGCTCTGATACGGGCAGCGACGACACCAAACG
>JBIIIX010000136.1:0-7786 GCA_044234415.1 Cyanobium sp. | reverse complement strand
TCAGTTGATGCCTTCGAGTTCGCCACCAGTATTTACTACGAAGGCATTTGTTTTGATCGCTTGAAACAGCTTTACTCCCAGGAGTTGCTTTTCAGAGTGGTGGCTCATATCGCCTTGTTTGAGAGTATGAAGTTCTGCTCCCTCTTTCCTGAGGCTGTCGACCTCTCTCTGATCTCGCACGCCCTCAGTCCTGCCTCTTTGCAGCTCTACATTCAGATCTACCAAGGCGTGTTCAAACAGTGCTGGTATGAGAATCGTGTCAGCACCTACCGCCAACCACGGTTGATTGTGGATCAGCAGCCAAAAGAGTCGCCACCGGCTCTGATCGGCGGCAGCACTGATACGATTCTGGTAGCTTGCGGTGGTGGCAAAGATAGTTTTGTTGCCATGCAGATCTTGTCGGAAGCAGGGATGGATTTTGCTTCGATGCAATATTCCCATAGTGTTTACGGTCAAGCTGAGCACCAGCATCAACTGATTGCCAACGTGATCGCCTGTGTGAATCCGCATCGCCAGCATCGCATCAGCATCATCGATGATTTTATGCAGTTCCCTTTTGTATCCCAGTATTTCCCCGATCATGCGGGTCTAATCGCGCCTGAAACTCCGGTTTCCGTGTTTGAATCTCTGCCTTTGATCTTGCATCATGGCTACCGCTATTTAACGATGGCGCACGAGCGCAGTGCCAATAAGGGCAATCTCTATTGGAACGAGATCAACCAGGATGTGAACCATCAATGGGGCAAGGGTGTTGAAGCGGAGCAGGCCATCAACCAATTTATTCGCGCACATCTTCTGGCTGACTTTGCCTATTTTAGCCTGCTGCAACCCGTTCACGACGCTCGAATCTTCAAGAAACTGGGTCACTATCCTGAGGCGCTCACTAAGATTCATTCCTGCAATATCCAAAAGCCTTGGTGCAAGAAGTGCCCCAAATGTGCCTATGTGTGGCTTGGCTTGATGGCTGTGTTTGAACCGCAACAAGTGGACGCCGTGTTTGCTGTCAACCTCTTCGATGATCAGGATCTCCTGCCAACGTTTCGCCAACTTCTAGGCCTCGCGGACCAGACACCGTTTGAATGCATCGGCGAAGTGGAGGAAAGTTGGCTTGCCATGAAACGCTGCTATGAGAAAGGATTATCTGGCCGTGCCATGCAGTTGTTTGTGCAAGAGATCCTTGCTGATACCTCGATCGACTGGCAGCAGCTCGAGCAGAAATACCTCAACGTGTATGAGGACTGCCATCTGATCCCGGCTGAGATCATGGCACGCGTTCGCGATCTGTTTTAAGGCTGTCGAGGGGGGACCAAGCTACTCTGCAGCCGCCACCGCTGCAGCACCGGCAAAGCGAAACCCATGGCGTTGGGCCAGGTCCGGATAGCCAGCGAGCCGGTTGAGAAATCCTCGTCTGGAGCGAGGTCAGGACAGCCGCACGATTCAGGAGTTGCCAGGGCCCAGTGAACCCAAGACCACGATGATCTACTCCCCTAGGTTGAAGCGAGGAACGGGAGGCTGAGCAGCCCTGCGGGTTTTCGGTTGGCTGGCAGCGGCGGCTTCATTCTGATCGATATCGGCTAAGCCCAACAGCGTGGGGAACCGCTGGGCCTAGCTATGGGCGGTGGTGATGTCCTGTGGGTGGGCCAGGATTCCAGCATCAGCCAATGGAGACGATTTATGATGCCTTTTGATAGAGCTCCTCCAGCCGCTCCCGGCTGAGGTCGACGTAAAGCACGGCATCGCCGGGCTCGGGAGCCTCGGGATGGCGCTTAGCCCTGGATCCACTTCGTTGGCCAGAAGCCAGCGGAGCCGAGTTGCGCAGGTTCTGGCTCATCAAGGCGAAAGCTCCACCGGCGATCAACGCGAAGCAGATCAGGTAAACAGCAGCCAAAAGGTCGTTCACGGATGGGAAAGTCTTTTCCTCAGCCTAGTGTGAAGAAATGTTGAACGTGGCCGCGGACCGCCTGTTCCGTGGAAAACTCTCTTTTCCGTGGAAAACCCTCTGGTCCGTGGCAATCCCTCGCCACGGCCGTGGCTTCAACAGCATCCGGGTTCCAGTCCCATGGCCCTGGGCGGGTGAGGTTGGAGGCTTATCTGGCTCTGGCGAAGGGGCGCACCAACAGGCCATCCGCCGGCGAGGGGCTGGGAATCACCCTCAGCGTCAGGTCTTGCCCCCCCTGCAGCTCCAACGTCAGCTGTTTGAGCAGTCCCACCGCCAGCAGCCGGATCTCCAGCTCCGCAAGCGCCTTGCCCAGGCACACCCGCTCACCGCCTCCGTACGGCAGCAAGGTGGCCGTGGAGCCACCAGCCAAATGCCGCTGCGGTCGGAACAACGCCAGATCCTCCTGATCGGGCCCATGGCGCTGGCTGGCGGCGATGCTCACCTGCACCACCCGATCGGCTGGCACCAGCACACCCGCCAGGGCAATGGGTTCGCGGGTGCGGCGGAAGAAACCTCCCACCGGCGGGGTCAGCCGCATCACCTCCTTGATCACCGCGTCGAGCCGCGGGGCCCGCAGGGCGTCGGTGGCGGCCCCTGCCTCTCCCTCCTGAGGAGGCCACGGCAGGCTGCCCAGTTCCTCCCGTAGCCAGGCCAGCTCAGCTGGGTGTTGCAGCAGGGTCAGAAGCAGGCAGCTCAGGGCGGATGCGGTGGTTTCGTAGCCGGCAAACAGCAGCAGCAGGAGCTGCTCCGCCACGTCGTCGTCGGCCAAGGGGGTGACCAGCTTCATCCAGTCCTCCGGCCAGCAAATCAAGGCCGCCGGCGGCGATGGGCGTTCCGGAACCCAGGTCGGCCTGGGCCGTCTTGAGCACAGCGCCTAGGCGCCCGAGCAGACGTTGGCGGGCCTTGCGGGCACGGGCGAAGGGGCTGCCGGGCAACGCGAGTGGAAGCGAGAAGAGTCCCTGGCACCAGGTTTCGAAATCCACGAACAGGGCCTCGCGATCGACGGCGTCAAGCCCCAGCACCGTGGTCGCAATCACGCTGAAGGCAAAACGCCGCAGCTTTGGCACGAGGGCCACGGCAGCTTGCGAGGCGATCAGCTCCTGGCTGAGCTCGTTGACCAACGCCACGATGGATGGGCTGTAGCGCTTGAGGGCAGCGGAGGCGAACAGCTGACCCACCACACGACGGCGGGCCTTGTGATCGGCACCATGGCGGTTCGCCAGCGACAGGGGCCCCAGCAGCTCTCGCACACTGTCTGGCCACCAGCCCTGGACCGCATCGCCCTGGGCGAACAGGTCGCTGATCGCCTGGCCACCGCGAATGAACACGGTCCGTTGCCCCAGCAGGCGGGTTTCGTAGACATCGCCGTAGCGCTCGAAGCGTGAGCGGGCGAAATCAGGATCCCGAAAGAAGGCAAGGGTCTCAAGCACTCCGATCCACGCTGGCGTGCTCGGCAGGGGCCGAAGGTTGGCGGGATCGAGGGGCACCAACGACACCGGAAAGCGTTGCAACGATGTCGCATCACAGCCGGCACCGCGAAGCGGGCGGACCGCCGCTGGATGGTCAACCAAGCCGCTGGGCTCCGGTTGGCTCGGAATCGGCGGCAGTCCAGCGCTGTCTAACGTGATGCGGATCCGCGGTAC
Source organism: Cyanobium sp. (assembly GCA_044234415.1). Lineage (GTDB taxonomy): Bacteria > Cyanobacteriota > Cyanobacteriia > PCC-6307 > Cyanobiaceae > Cyanobium. The sequence goes on along the minus strand of JBIIIX010000136.1, from coordinate 4,204 downwards.
ATCGCCGTTTCCCAGCCCACCCTTTCCAGCTCCCATCCGAGCAAGGCCGAGCTGCTGGCCTGCCTGCCGCCCGAGCTGCTGGAGCTCAACCCCCGCAAGGCCTGGACCAGCCTGGGGGGCTCTTTCGTTCTCTCGCTACTGGCTTTCGGGCTCGGTAGCCAGATCCCCCTTGCCCCTGGCGCGGCCCCCCTCTGGCTGCTCTACGGGCTGATCACCGGCACCGTGGCCATGGGCTGCTGGGTGATCGCCCATGAGTGCGGCCATCACGCGTTCCATCCCAACCGCCGGGTTGAGGCGCTGGTGGGGTTCGTGCTTCACAGCCTGCTGCTGGTGCCTTACTTCGCGTGGCAGCGCAGCCACGCCGTGCACCATGCCCACTGCAACCACCTGGAGGGAGGCGAAACCCATGTGCCGCCGCGGGCGGCCTCGTCCACGGGCCAGCAGATGCTGGCCCTGAACCGGCGGCTGGGTACCGCCCTGTTCGGCTGCCTGGCGCTGGTGAATCATCTGCTGCTCGGCTGGCCGCTCTATCTGTTCTTTGGTGTGGCGGGCGGATCGGATTACGGAGCCCCAACCTCCCACTTCTGGCCCGGGACACCGTTTCGCAATGGGCCCAGGCAGCTGTTCCCCGACTCGTTGCGTGGATCGATGCTGCTCTCCAACCTCGGGGTGATCACCATGCTGGTGCTCCTTGGATTGGCCGCCGTGCGGTGGTCGCCGGCGCGGGTGCTGTGCGTGTATGGCCTGCCCTACCTGGTGATCAACGCTTGGCTGGTGGGCTACACCTGGCTGCATCACACCGATCTCAACATCCCCCACTTCGCCAACGGCGACTGGACTTGGGCTAAGGGTGCCCTGCAGACGGTGGATCGCCCCTACGGCCCGGTGCTTAACCTTCTCCACCACGGCATTGGGGCCACCCATGTGTGCCACCACATCAACCCTCGCATCCCCCACTACAACGCCTGGCGGGGCACGGCCTTGCTCAGGCAACAGTTCCCAGATCTGGTGCGTCACGATCCCACACCAATTCATCAGGCGCTGTGGAGGGTTGCCAGCCGCTGCTCAGTGGTGCGCGAAGTAAATCCTGGAGAGGGCTTTTTCTATCAAGCCTGACCTTTTAATTAAGGCCAGGCTTCACTGCTCGTGCAACAGGCTCAACGGGTGGTTCAGCCTCTGGAGCCTGTGCTCACGCGGATGGAAATGGCGCGCAGTTCGCCGGCTTCCCCTATGGAACCAACATCTTCTGACGCGGCGGCCGCATCGAGATCAGCAAGCAAGGCAGGGGCGATGCCGGCATCGAAGGAGAAGCGGCCCGGGCCGTTGAACAGCAGGGCGAGGCTGCCGCCCAGATAGAGCAGCACAAGCTCCAGCACGTAGATGTTGAAGCCGGCGGTGGAGATGTGCTGGTAGGCCGCCACCGTCATCGTGCCGCTGAGGGCAAGGGCACCGAGGGGCGTGAACAGGCCGAGAATCACCAGCCAGCTGCCGATCAGCTCCGAGAAGCCAGCGGCGTAGGCGAAGAACAGCGGGAAGGGCAGGTGCAGCGAGGCCACATAGGTGTTGGCGAACTGCTGGGGATCGGCGAGCTTCTCCTGGCCGTGATGAATCATCAAAGCGCCGATGGTCAGCCGCAGCAGCAGCAGGCCGAACGACGCCAGGCGTCCGGGGCGTTGCAGATAGGCCTTCAGCGCGGGAGCCACCGCCGTGAGTGCGGCTAGAGGTCGTGGTGCAGACCTGGTGGAGGGCATGCCCACGGCGACGAACCAGAGGGCGAAGCAGGCGGCCATGAACCCCCCGAACAACTCGAGGAGGGTGGACGTGGACATCGTTGGAGGGGGGTGGGAGCGGGTTTCCGAAATCATGGCAAGGATCATTAAGGAACGTGAAGCGCCGAGCGGGCTGGGGCAAACCCAGTTGCGGCAAGCCATCCGGGCTTCAGATCCGGCACCGACCCCTCGCGGCAACCCCACCGAACCGTCAAGATGTAACAACTTCGTTACAAGGCCATGACCGCTGGCGAGCTGTTCCTCGAGAGCCTCAGCTCCGGGGTGATCACGCAGGCCGAGATCGACTGGCTACTGAGCCAGCAAGGTCGCTTCTCCAGGGCCGAGCAGGCGGCGATGCAGCGGCTGGGTCGGCTCCTCGATCAAGGGCAGATCCAGCTGGGATGCCGGGTCGCTCCGCACTGGCTCCGGCACCGTCAGCTGCTCAACGACTGGATCGAGCCGCTCGGACGGCGTCGCCGATCCTCCCCGCCTCAGCACACCTGACGCGCAGCGCAGCACAGACGCTGATCGGCGAGGGCGAGGGACTTCGGCCGCAGGTCATCGGTGTCCAGCACGGCCTCGGCGGCATCCACGGCCACCATCACCGCCTGGCTCTGGTCCACCCAGGCCAGCTGGGCTTCCGCTTCCGTGATGGCCGGGTCGTGGGGGAAGGTTTCGCCAGCGCGGAACACAGCGTGATTCTTCTGGCGAATACCCATGGCACTTGCCTCGGCGATCCAAGCCATGAACCGTTGCTGGAGGAGCTGAGCGGTACCTCCCTCACACCAGAAACTGCCGATCGGGTGTCTGGTCCGTTTCATGGTCGAGTCCCCGGCCCAGATTGGCCGGCTGAGGATTCTCATTCATCCTTGACCAGTTTCCGGGGGCCACCTCACATGCCCAAGCGCCTTGTTCAGTGCGTTTCGGTACCTCCTGGCGAGGGTTCCCAGATCGCGGGAACTGCGGCAGCCGCTGTTAGGCGTCAGCCTTCTGCGTAGACGCAGTCTCCTCGAAGAAAAGCAGTAGATGCTGTGCACAGCCATCAGCAGCAAGAGCCGTTGCGGCTAACGGACCCCACGGCGGAAGCGTCCGTCCGGGATGGCCTTTAGGATGCTGATTAGGTCATCCGGTGTGGCCTGATCGGCTGGGGCAGAGAGGGTTTCGGGCATTGGGAGAACTGAGACCCGCCGACCGAAGCCAACGCTGACAGCCTCACCAAGGCCTACTAGGAAAGCCTTTTTGGCAATCCTGCGTTGAGAGGGCTTTGCCCCCATGCGCCGTTTGAGCCCCAGGCAAGCCGAATCGATACTCCGGCCAGAGGCCGTCCCTTAAGCTCTCGATCCCGAGCCACTACCAGACGTCCGCCGCCTGAGTGTCATCCTTCTCAGTGAACCCATGACCGCCGACCATCTCGTGAGCGCCAAGTATCCCCTGAGCACACCGCAACGGGAGATCTGGTTCGACCAGATGCTTCACGAGGGAGTGCCGCTGTACAACATCGGCGGCTACGTGGATCTGCCGGGGCGGATCGATCCGGTGCTGTTCGAGCAGGCGGTGAACCTGCTGGTGCGGCGGCACGACAACCTGCGCCTGCGGCTCACCGCGGAGCGGGATGAGGATGGCCTGCCTCTGCAGGTTTTCGTGGATCCCTGGCCCGTTCGGGTGCCGCTGGTTGACCTGTCGGGCGAGGCCGATCCCGAGGCGGCGGCGCAGGCCTTCATGCGAAAGCGGTTCGAGGAGCCGTTCACGCTGGAGGGGCAGCCGCTGTTTCGCTACGACCTGGTGAAGCTGGCGGAGGATCACTATTACTGGCTGCTGCAATATCACCACATTAGCATCGACGGCTGGGGCGTCGCGCTGCTCAACCGCTCGCTCGCACGGCTCTACAGCGACCTTACCGCTGGGCATTCAACGGCGCTGGATGCCCCCTCCTATGGCGCCTACATCGCCGACGACCGAGCCTATGTCGAGTCGGCGAAGTTTGAGCAGCAGCGGCTGTTTTGGCGTGATCATCATCCGCAGCCCCCGGAGCCGCTGCTCACGCCCTTTTATCGCGGCCGGTTCGGTGGTGCACTGGCGGGGAGTGGTTGCGAGTCGATGACGCTCCCAAGGGCTTTTTACGATCGCCTCGGCACCTTGGCGGAGAGCCTTGGCGTCAGCCGGTTCCACGTGTTGCTGGGGGCGCTGTACGTCTACTTCGCCCGCACGGGCCAGTGCGATGAGGTCACGTTTGGTCTGCCGGTGCTCAACCGTGCCAATGGCGCCTACAAGCAAACCGCCGGTTTATTTACCAACCACAGCCCTGTGAAGTTTGCCTGCGGCCGAGACCTGAGCTTTACGGATCTGCTGCAGCGAATCAGTGCCACGCTCAAGGCGGTCTACCGCCATCAACGCTTCCCGTCCAGCGAAATTCGCCGGGCAGCGGGGGCTGAGGC
>JBIIIX010000338.1:0-3039 GCA_044234415.1 Cyanobium sp. | reverse complement strand
GCGTTCATCGCCACCTCCCCCGGCACCGTGGTCGGACAGCCGCAGACGACATGCCAGACGTCATGGGTGTGGCGCACGCGCTGGTGCAGCCAGGTGTCGTCACCATCCGTGCCGGGTTGCAGCACCGGATCGGGCAGCGGCTGGCCACCGGCATTGGCGAACAAGCTGGCGTAGGCATGGCCGAGGCTCTCCGCGGGCAGCGCCAGCAGATCGGCCTGGCTGGGCCAGCTGCCCCAATAGCGCTCGCGGATCAGCGCGGCGATCGCCGGATCGCTGCGCAGGGACGCGCGGGCGGCATCCGCCGCCGGGGTGGTGTAGCTGCGGTTGAGCAGATCGAAGCCATGCCCCAGATCAGCGGGGTTGGCCGCCATGGCCGAGAGGTCGGTGGCGAGGTGGAGCAGCTGGCTGCGCAACGAGGAACGCATAGGGAGTGAAATGGAAGGGAATGGGGAGGGAGTCCCGGCGCCGGTAAAGGGTCAGCGGCGGCTCGGGGTTGTCGATGGCGTCGTCGTGCGGAACATCACGGCGACGCCGATCAGATTCGGTGATCGGTAGGAATGGCCCGAGCAGCTGGCCTCAAGCCCGAAACAGGCATGCCGCGGCTCGGCAGGCAACGATGTTGGGAAGGGTGGCGGTCCCCTGCTCATGCGCCATCGCGAAATCCTTTGAGCCTGGCGTAGGCAAGATCGCGGCTGATGACCTGCTCCAGCAGCGCCAGTACAAACGAGGCACTTGCATACGAACAGTAATCATGCCAGAGATCAGATTTCTCAGAATCGGCAAAGTCACACACACCCTTAACGATCAGAGGCACAATCGTATGCGAGTTTGTGCTGCACATGCAAGCGGCGAGGGCAACCCCGTACGACTCCATATCCAGGCCGAGCAGCGAATACTCTTTGCTTTTGAGTTGTTCAATATAGGCCTGATCCTTGATCACTTGGGGGCCACAGGCCATCGCGCCATAATGGACGGATGTCATGCAGTCAGCAGGTAGCGATTGACCGTAGCCGGCCTGGATCTGCGCCAGCATAGCCGGCGAATCCGTGAGCGACATCAGAAAGTCGAGCAGCCAGGGCTGGATGGAGACGCGATTCTGCAGGGGAATCAGCTGCCCATCCCAAAGCTGACCACTGGAGTGCTCAAAACATTGGCTGGCGACAATGAGATCGCCCAGGTTCACCGAGCCGCGCACGCCGGCGCAGATGCCGGTCATGACGACCACATTAGGCCTCCAGATGCAGAGCGCCTTGGTGGCGGTGATGGCGGCGCTGGTCAGGCCCTTTTCCAGCTGCCGCAGTGTCACGATCCTCACGCTTCTTGAGCCGCGCTTGACATCGGCAGTGAAATAGGAAGTTCCCTGTTGGACATGGCGCTCAAACGGTAAACCCGTCAGGCGCTGAATCCACTGCAGCTCTTCGTGCAGGCCTGTCATCATCAAAATGTCGGCAGGAGCAACTGGTGGATCTGTAGCAGAGCGAGAAAAGGTTTGCTCCAATTCTGATCCTGATCAATCCTGTCTACTCTAAATCGGTCGGGGGGCAGCCTTGCTGCCTGATGGCCAAGGCTCCAGCGGCGTTCGAGCGCCGTTGGCAACAGCCTGGCACCGGGGGTTAACCTCGATGTCCTCAGCCATCAGGCGCTCACGATCGACCCGGCCCAGCTGCTTGAGAGCGAGGCGATGCGTTCTAGCTCATCCGGAGGTGAGTTCCAGCTCCTGCTAAGCCAAGATGCACGTCGCGTTTTCATGCCATCTCCCCGATCAGGCGGTCGCCATTGAGATCAACGCCGAAGCTCGTTTCCAAGCCGAGGGCCGCTGCTGAGCGCGGATCGATGTTGGCCGACGACGCTTGCCAGTTCCAGCCGGCATCCAGGCTCCAGACATGCAAGATGTTCTGAGCGTTGTTGCGCCAGGCGATCTGGTTTGTGCCAGCCACGGTTTCAGCGGCCAGCATCTGCCAAGTGCTTGAGTTGTCTCCAGCACCAAGGTTGAAGGGCGATTGCACCGCCGTGCGGTTGCCGCCCGCCTCCACATAGGCCTTGCCATCGTTGCGGCGCAACAGGGTGGTGTTGCCTTGGCTTTCGATCGTACTGAAGGCGGCCCCGGTGATTCCATCACGGTTGAGATCGGCGTTGAGGCTGGCTTCCTCGCTGTAGAGCCCATCGATGCTGAGGAAGGTGCCAGTTTGATAGGCGCCGCTGGCATCCAGGCTCCAGCGGGCAACCTGCTGGCTGGCGCTGTTGCTCCAGTAGAGGCTTGTGCCGCTGCCGGATGGCGCTGCGGCCGTGGCGACCCAGCCGTTGCCGGGGTTGTTGGCGGAGGCCAGGCCGCCCGTCCAGCTCACCTGCACCGTCGTGCCGGGGCCCGTCTGCAGGGCATAGCCCAGGGCGGTGTTGCCGAGGTTGAGGCCGTTCACCGTGCTGGATCCGGCCACGAAGCCGTCGCCGTTGAGATCGCGCCGCAGGTTGACCTCCTCCGTGAACAGCTGGGTGGGGGAGAGCAATGAACCTTCGGTGTAAACACCGCTGGCGTCCAGGCTCCAACGGGCCGTCTGTTGGGTGTTGCTGTTGCTCCAGTAGAGGGTGTAACCGCTGTTGTCGGTCGCGGCCGCTGTGGCACTCCAGTTGTTGCCTGGGTTGCTGGCGGAGGCATTGCCGCCGGGGTAGGTCACCGCGATCGGCGCTTGGCCGGCGCTGAGCAACACATAACCCCCAGGGGTGCTGCTGAGGCTCACGGCGATGATCCCATCAGCGTTGAGATCGCGGTTGAGAGCAGCTTCCTCGCTGGCGAGTTGGGCACTCGTGAGCGTGGACACGGCGGTGCGGGCGCCGCTGGCGTTGAGACTCCAGAGCTCCACCTCCTGGGTGGCGCTGTTGCGCAGGTAAATGCTGTAACCACCAGCCGAGCTGACGGCGGCCACGGGGATCAAGCCGCTTGGGTTGGTGGGGGTGACGTTGCCGCCGGGATAGGTCACCTGGATTGGCGCCAGATTGCCTGGCTTCAAGGCGTAGCCCAGGCTGGTCATACCACCGCTGAGG
>JBIIIX010000240.1:0-4743 GCA_044234415.1 Cyanobium sp. | reverse complement strand
TAGTTGGTGTAGCCATCACCATTGAGGTCGAAACGGATGCTGGCCTCTTCGCTGAGCAGCAGACCTGGGGACAGCAGGTAGCCCGATTCATAGGCGCCACTGGCGTTGAGGTTCCAGCGGGCCACCTCTTGGCTGGCGGAGTTGCGCCAATAGAAGGCGTAGCCCGTGGCCGTGCGAGCGGCGGCCGTGGCGAGCCAGCCCTGGCCAGGGTTGCTGTCGGAGGCTTTGCCGTAGGGGTAACTCACCTCAAGTGGGGCATCAGCCCCGTCGCGCACCGCATAGGCCTCCCTGGTGCTGCCGAGGTTGACGCCATCGATGGTGATGGCGCCCGCGCTGTAGTCGTCGGCGATGCTCCGCAACAACAACGGCAGCGAGCGCGTGCCGGCCACCACGCTCAGCAGGGGTTCTCCAACCGCGGCCGTGAAGCTGAGGTCCAGCTGGGTGCTGACCTGGCCGTTATCGCGTTGGTCGTTGTCCAACGCCAGAGCCGTGGGAACGGGTTCAGAGTGAGGAGACCGAGGGGCCAGGGCCGATAGAGGGGCCTGAGCCGACACAGTGGGCTGGACGCTGGCATCCAGCAGCGCCACGCTCTGGCTGGAGAGCACGGCGCTGCTGTTGGCGCTGGCGCGCTGGCTGACCACCAGCTGCAGGTGATCCCGCCCGCTGCTCTCGCCGTTGATGTCGGCCCGAAAGCGCAAGCTGGCGGATCCACCATCAGCGCTGGGGGTGAGCTCGAAACCGGACAGCACCGGCGGGGCCAAGGGGCGCTCAGCCGGCGGCGCGGCGGCGACCGCCGGGCGGATCAGCAGATGCAGCGGCGGTTGGCCCTGGTCGGTGAGTTCCTCCACCTGCAGCGACAGGGAGCCACCGCGCAACTCAGCAAAGGCGGCGCTGTCGAGCGGCACCGTGATCTCCTGGCGCGCCTCGCCCGCCTCCAGCACCAGCAACCCGGCGATGGCGGTGTAATCGCGGCCCGGCTTAGCAAGGCTATTGGCCGACGACGACGCATAGGCCACCACCTGGCGTTGGCGCGTGTCGTGCCGCTCGATGGCGAAGCGGGCAAACGCTGCTCCGGGCATCGTCGTGAAGGCCGTGACCTGCAGCCCCTGGCCGAAGGCGGTTGTCGTGCCCTGGCTAGCGACAGGCGCAGCGGGTGCGGCCGGCGGCAATCCAACCGCTGTTGCGGCCAGCGCGGCGGCGGCGCTGGCCTGGAAGCCCACGTGCGTGCTCAGCCAGTTGGGATCAGTGGGCTCGGGGTTGAGCACAAAAACCAGCGCGGGGCTGGCTCCGCTGGGCGTGGCCTGGGCCGGGGCGGCGGCGAAGGCATTCCAGAGCAGGCCCGCGAAGGCGGTGTCGAAGTTGCTGTTGCGCTGGAACTCGCTGCTGAGCTCGATGCGGTCGTGGGCGTCGGGATTGAGAAACAGGAAGCGATTGTCGTTAAAGGCATTGACGGCCTCCAGGTCAAAATATAGCGTATTGGCACCGTAATCAAGGGAGCTGATCAGCTCGAAACCCTGCAGCTTTGTGCCGGCAAAATACTCAGGCGAAGCAACGTTAAGGCGGAAGTCATAGGCCTGATTCAGTAAACCCTCAAGCCGCAGCTGATCGAAGCCGCTGCCGGCGTCGATGCGCAGGAAACGATTGTCAAGGATTGCCACCGCATCGTCTCCGTCGGCGGTGAGGATCACATCGGCCCCGCCATTGCTCTGGACCCGATCTGCTCCCTGGAGGGTGTAGATCACATCCGCCAGCGGCGTGCCGCTCATCACGTCGTCTCCGGTGGTGCCCACCTGGGTGGCGAGGTTCCACCAGTCGCCACCGAAAAGGACGTATTGGTTGTTGACAGCCTTGGCAGGATCGCTGGGGTCGGAGACGAGGCTGTCGGCAAATCCGTCGCCGTTGTGATCGATGCCGCCGTCGATCGAATAGCCGGCCAGGGATTGCTGAACAGGGGCTGTGATCGTGGTATCGAGAACACCCGATTGGATCAAAGAGCCGAAACTAGAGCCGGTCCAGGAACCGATCAGAGTGCCCTGTCGCATCGCGACGCCCAAGCTGGTGGGGAACGGATACATCTGATCAAGGATGGTCTTGTCTTTGCTCGCTCCGGTTGTGATGTAGCTCGGTAGAGTGCTGATGTTGCCAACCTTGTGGGAAGGCTGTTCGCTCCAGGCTGCCGGGTCGCTGGGGAAGGCTTGTGTGGGCGCAAAGGCGCTGATATAGGGCGTCGAGTAATAGCTGATTGTCAGCGTACCAGATGGGCTCTGATAACTCGACGACTCTGAATCTGCGTGAGTCAGGTAGAGCTGTGCTTGATCCGTGGCCAGGCTGAGGCCATTGACATCCTGAATCGAGGTGGTCTTCAGGCCATACACCGGCGGCGTCCCCCCCGGTGCGGTTCCCAGCGGCTCGGTGGCCAGTACCACCCCGATCGCGTCGGAGGGTTTCATGCTCTCGTAGGCCAGCACCGTCTGTCCCTGGAACACGGTGGCGGCGACGGGCCCCTGGGTGTAGGCCGTTTGGCTCTGGCCGCCGCTGGCCTGCACCTGCAGCACGCTGGCAGCCCCGCTGAAGCGATTCGTGGCTTGATCCAAGCTGGCGCCCCAGGCGCTCTGGTTCCCCGCCTCAGGGTTGTTGCTGGAGGCGAGATAGATCTTCTGGCCGGTTTGGGGCATGCCCAGGGTAGTGTCCGGCTGCACATCGCCGGGATAGATCAAGTTGAGCAGGCCATGGTTCACCAGCAACGTCGGGCTGATCAGCGTCTTGGCCGGGCTGCCGTTGACGCTGACCGTGTAGTCATTCCAGGTCCACTGCGTCGGCTTGCTCTGCCGCTCCAGCACGTTGGTGTAGGAGATGTGGATCGCCCCGTTCTGATCGGCGTAGGCCACGAACAGGCGGCCGCTGTAAAAGGCCGCCGCGGGGGTAACGGCCGAGATCGTGCGGCCAGCGAGGGGGATCGCGCTGCTGGCCCAGCTGTCATCGGCGTTGCGGTAACCGATCCAGAGCCCGTTGGCCAGGACCGAGCCAATGCTGCTGCTGGTGGTGTAAAGCTGATATGCATTGCCGAGTTCATCGACCACCAGCTGCGCTGCGCTGGAAGACGGCGCCGTGGGCTGGCTGGTCGCCCCGACCGAGGCAGCGCTGAGGGTGCCGGGCTGAAAGGGAAGGATCGGATTGATCCAGACCTGAGGCGGCGGCAGGTCGTCCTCGCTGCTGGTGCTGTTGAGATCGAAGACCTCGGCTTGGGTGTAGGGATTGAGCGGTGCCTTGAGGCGATCGAGCGAAAAGGTGTCGGTGCTGGGGTCTACATCGAACAAAGCCCCATCGATCAGCAGCGGCTGAATGAACGAGGGGCTGCCATCGGCATTGGGCTTGTAGGCCGGGCCCTGGGGCACCAGAGCCAGCAGCACATCGTCGAGGCCGTTGCCGTTGGCATCCGCGGCGGCGCGGATGTCCCAGAGCGTGTAGCCGAGTTCGCCGTTGGCGGTCTGGAAACGCGCCAGGCCATCGGCGGCCAGCCAATCGGGGCGGCCATCGCCGTTGAGGTCTCCGAAGCCGCTGGAGCGCAGCTGGGGCTTGCCCCAGAGGGCTGGGGTGGAGAGGGTTTGCGTGCTCTGAGCGGCACCCTGGAACAGGGAGAACAGGGAAGCGGGATCGCTGGCGCTAGCCGAGAAGCTGGCGAGGGTCTGGCTGGCGGCGCTGGTGCTGATTCGGCTGCGTTCGCCGAAGGCGGTGGCGGCGACGGTCAGCTCGGGCAGGCCATCCAGGGCAGCGGCGGCGGTGGGCGCGGTGCTGGCGGGGTCGGCGTCGAGGGCGAAGGCCGGGGCCAGCTGGAGGGTCTGGCTGGTGGCGTTGGCGTTGTTGGCGGCCATGAGGGCGGCGCTGCTGACGGCTCCGCTCACCAGGCGCACCCCCGTCTGCAGCTGGGGCGTAGAGCCGCCTGGGCCTTGCTGCACGACGTTGGCGGCGGTGACGAGGATGTCGGCGAGGCCGTCCCCGGTGAGGTCGCCCACCGGGGTGAGCGTCGAGCGGGTTTGCTCGGGGGTGAGCACCTGGGTGGGGGGGCGCGGGCTGGCCCAGGCGTTGGTGATCGATTCGTTGGCGCTGGAATCGATCGTCGAGACGAGCACCCGGTCGTTGCCGGTCTGGGCGTAGAGGCTGTTGGCGCCGTCGTAGCGGGCGACACTGTCCTCCGGCGTCTCCAGAACGCTGTAGGTGGAAAAACTCCAGCTGTTGCCGGAGCCGCTGCCCTGCTGCAGCGACACCACGTTCTTGCCGTCGACGACATCGCTATAGCTGAGCACCAGCCCCTTGCTGTTGGCCGTCAGGCCGACGCCGCTGTGGCGAGCGGAGCCGGCCTGGGGTACCCCATTGAGCAGGGTCCAGTTCGTATCGTCGACGCTGCCGGTGGTGAGATAGATGCTGTTCGACTTCGTGCCCGTATAGGTGCCACCCTGATAGGCCAGATAGGTCTGCCCGTTCAGCCGGGTTGCCGCCAGCGGCCCGGAGGCGGTCTGGTTACCGTTGCTGTACTTAATCACCGTGGAGGTGGTGAACTTATCTTTGTTGCCGGGATCCTTGGAGCTGGTGCTGAACAGCTCGTTCTTGCCGGTGCCCACGTAATAGAGCGCCAACCGATCACCTTCATTCAGCAGAGTGGCGAACTCCGCCGTCTGGTTGGAGGCGCCACTGATGCCGGCCCGCACAGGAATCTGGCTTGCCCAGCTATTATTGGCGGCATCT
>JBIIIX010000135.1:0-7795 GCA_044234415.1 Cyanobium sp. | reverse complement strand
ACCAAAAAAAGAGGTGCGTATGGACGTTGCACTTGTCAGTCGAGACCCTGAAATCATGAGCGGTGCGATGTGCTTTTCGGGCACGCTTGTGCCTGTGAAGAGCTTGTTTGACGATTTGGAAGGTTCCTCTTCACTCGAGGAGTTCCTGAAGGACTTTCCCACTGTTTGCCGTGAACGAGCCGTAGCTGTGCTGGAAGCTGCGCACGAGAGGTTGACCGCTCATGCGTCTGCTGCTTGACGACTGCGTACCCGCACGCCTGAGGACAGCACTTCCAGCTCAGCGGGTATCGACGGTTCCGGAGGAGGGCTGGTCAGGCGTCAAGAATGGGATACTGTTCGTGGTCGCTGCAGGGAAGTTCGACGCCTTAGTCACGGTAGACACGATTCTTCCTGATCAGTAGAACCTGGCATCTCTACCGATTTTGGTCTTCGTGCTGGACGCACCTTCAAGCGAGCTGCCTTACTTGCTGCCTCTCGTTCCAATCCTTGAGGTTGCATTGGCAAGCCACGATCCTGACGCTGCAATATTTTTGCACACTGAGAGCTAATCCGCTCTGAATTGATGGAGCATGTTCCTCAGCCGCCTGATCGAGGTGCTCGGCTTTGGAATGATCACCCAGGCAAAGCCTCACAAGCCCCTCAATGAGGCCGAAACAACTTTGTGGCCACAATAACGTCAGACGTTAGGATGATTTATAGATGCATGTGCAGAAGTGCAACGCCACGACAGCGATTGCGCGGCACATCGGCAGTGGCTGCGGGGGATGGCGGGGACGTGGTGGTGAATGGGATCAACGGCAGCGCCAACTGGATCGGGATTGATCCAGCAGCGTTCCCCTGCGTGGATGAGCCGGTGCGACGGCTCGTGGTAGCGAGATTCCCGATGCCCTCGATTTGCGGTCAATGGATGCTGAGATCCTCGTACTCGCTGTTCATGGCCGCCAAGAGCGCAGGCGCTGGCAGGGTTGCAGCGAATCAGCTGCAAAGAATCGGCTCCGGCGCGTGAGAACTGGCGCGATTTGAGCCGGTCGAGCCAATTCGAAACAAGCTGGGTTCATGGTATTCTTAACTCACCTCTTCATAGCAGGCGCCAAACATCCGCCGCATCAATGGGTCACGGCCATTGTGCAACCCATGACATGTCCAGTCGATGCATCCAGACGTTGCATTCATTCGATGCATGCACTTAATGCGACAAATTGCTGCATCCAATTGATGCCTCCAATTGATGCGACCCGCTGAAGCGTCCAACAGAAAATAAACGCCTAAAATGACCACACCACACCTTCCAGCCGCCATTCCTGTGCTGCTGGTGCTCCTTGTCTGGTGCTGATTGATGCTGACATCCCCCGTCCCTGTCCGGATTCCATCGGCTCGGCATGCTCGTTCCCACGAGCGACCCGGCGCCGTGATCTATTGCGAACACAACTTCGCTGGTCTCGATGGCAAAACGGCCCATGGCCTGATTCGCCATTCCGAAACCTTTGCCATCAAGGCCGTGATCGACAGCCACTGCGCTGGCCTTGATGCCGGCGTGGTGCTTGATGGCGTCTACCAGGGAATCCCGATCGTGGCCGATCTCGAGGCAGCGCTGCGCCTACCGGGGGCCAAACCCCACACCCTGATCTACGGCATGGCGCCCGCCGATGGGCTCTACAGCGCCTCCGATCGCCGTGCCCTGCTCTCCGCACTCTCCGCGGGCCTGCATCTGGTGAGTGGCATGCGCGAATACCTCAACGACGACCCCGACTTCGCCCTCGCCGCCGCCCGCCACCACGTCTCGATCCGCGACGTGCGACGGCCGCCCGCCCTACAGGATCTGCGCCTGTTCGATGGGTCGATCGCCACCGCCAATTGCCTGCGCATCGCGGTGCTTGGCACCGATGGCGCCATCGGCAAACGCACCACCGCCACCCTGCTCGTGCAGGCGCTCAATGCCGCCGGCATTGCCAGCGTGCTCGTCAACACCGGCCAGACCGGCCTGATCCAGGGTGGCCGCTATGGCATCCCCCTCGATGCCATCCCCTCCCAGTACTGCTCCGGTGAAGTGGAGGCCGCTGTGGTGCAGGCCTTCCGCAGCGAATCGCCAGCGGTGATCGTGATCGAAGGCCAGGGCGCCCTCAGCCATCCCGCCTACCTCTCCTCCGGCTTCATCCTGCGGGGGGCCTGTCCCCAGGCCGTGGTGCTGCAACACGCTCCAGCGCGCCAGGTGCTCAGCGACTTCCCGTTTCTGCCGATGCCCTCCGCCGCCAGCGAAATCCGCCTGATCGAAGCCTTCGCTCCCACCCGCGTGATCGGCCTCACCCTCAACCACGAAGGCCTCGACGACGCCCAGCTCGCCGCCGCGATCCTCAGCCATCAGGCCGAACTCGGCCTTCCCGTCACCGATGCCGTGAGCGGTTCGCCCCAGGCCCTTGTGGCCATGGTGCTGCGCGCCTTCCCCCAGCTGCACACCCCGCAGCCCCTCGGGGCCAGTTGACGGCGCCACGGCTGGAAATCGATCTCAACCGCCTGCATCACAACGCCCGCACTCTGGTGGAGCGCCTCGGCCGCGCCGGCATCGCCATCACCGGGGTGAGCAAGGCCACCCTGGGCCTGCCGGAAATCGTGGCCACCTGGATCGCCGCCGGTGTGCCCTCCATCGGCGAATCACGCATCTCCAGCATCGAAGCCCTGCACCGCTCCGCCATCCCGGTACCGCTGTTGATGGTGCGCTCTCCCATGCTGCACGAAGTGACGCGGGTGGTGGCCCATGCGGCGATCAGCTGCAACAGCGAAGCCGTGGTGCTGCGCGCCCTCGCCGCCGCCGCCCAGGCCCAGGGCTTGCGCCATGGCGTGCTGCTGATGGTGGAACTCGGCGACCTGCGGGAGGGCATCCTTCCCGCCGATCTCGAGGCGATCGTGCAGCTCACCCTCGCCCTGCCCAACCTCCAGCTCCTCGGCCTCGCCACCAATCTCGGCTGCCAGCACGGCGTGGCCCCCGATGCCTCCAACATGGCGGAACTCTCGGCCCTCACCAGCGCCCAGGAAGCCCGCTTCGGCATCCGCCTGCCCTGGTGCTCGGGCGGCAACTCCGCCAATCTGCCCTGGCTCGCCGCCGGCGGCGCAGCGGGCCGCATCAATCACCTCCGCCTCGGCGAGGCCCTCTTGCTCGGCCGTGAACCCCTCAGCCGCAGCGCGATCCCTGGGCTTTACACCGACGCCATCACCCTGGTGGCGGAGGTGATCGAAAGCAAGCGCAAGCCGATGCGGCCCTGGGGCACCCGTCAACGCAGCAGCTTCGACCACCGCCCCGCCGCGCCATCAGCTGAGGCAGAACCCCGCAGCGAAGCAGAACGCCGCGGCGAAGCGGAGCCCCACCTGGCGATGCGCACGATCCTCGCCCTCGGCGAGCAGGATGCGGATCCCGCCAGCCTCAGCGCCGCCGGCCTCTCGATCGAGGGGGCCTCCAGTGATCACCTGATCGTGAGTGGGGCGAATCCCGCCCTGGCGGTGGGCGATGAACAGCGCTTCCAGATCGGCTACAGCAGCCTGCTGCGCGCCATGACCTCGCCGTTTGTGGCGCGGTGCTTTGTGTGAAACCTGGCAAAGAACAGAGCAAGACATAATCACACACTGCGCTCAGATGGAGCTCGTCCGCAGAGATGGTCTTGACGCTCATTTGGTATCCCATGCTGCAGCACTCAGGTTTTGCGCCGCCCAAGGCCTGCGGTGCGGATGGTCTAACGCCGTGCAGGCAGGATCTGGCACCGCGCCCAACACGATCAGCTGGGTCTTGCCTATGGCAGTCAGCGCATTCGGATTAGGGGAACCCACAGGAGCTGGCCGTTGCGGTGAAGCCATGCCGGGGCCTGGCCAGGGGGCCATGGTGAAGGCCGGCCCTCAGATCCCCCAGATCTCCGCCAGATCGAGGCTCAGGCCCGGAAACTCCTGGCCCGCCTCCAGCCATTGTGCGCCAGCGGGACGCCGGGCTGGGGTGGGCTGGCCAGCTCCACCAGCAGATCGGGGCAGAGGGGCGGGAAGCCATCGCGCGCGGAAAGCCATCGCGCTCCGCCTCGCTGAGGGCGCGCGAACGATACAGCCGCCTGAGTTCGGGCCCAGGCCTGCCGCTGGAAGAGCAGAACCGAGTTCCTCGCACTGGTGCTGCCGCCGGTAGGGGCCCTCTCGAGGAGGGTGCCATGCCGCTGCCAGACAGCCCAAGCGGAAGTCAACGTGGGCCGCGTGATCGGGGAAAAGATGCTAAACAGCATGGCCAGAATCGATGTTGTAGCTCGGAACTGCCATGAACCTGCACTTCACGAAACCTCTGAATCGCGGCTTGATCGGTGGTTGCCTGATCCTCGCCAGCCTGATCGGCTCGGTGCGACAGGCAAGGGCGGCGGCAGATCTGCAGATCGGATACTCGGGGGGTTGCCATGAGTCGATCGGGGTGACAACAGTTGCCCGGTCGTCCGTCTTGGCGTTGCTGCCGGCCGATTATGGTGCTCGCTACGGATTTGGTGGTTTCGGTTCGACGCCAGGCCCTAGCGAAGCCCAAATCATCATCCGGAGTGTGGCTTGTGGCAATGCCAGCCTCGGCAGCTTGGCGCTGGGGTCTGTGGTGAATTCACAAATTGGGGTGATCACCGCCCGCCGCGACGCCGAAGACTTCGATGCTATCCCCGACAACGGCATCGACAATTTTCAACTGGAGTTCGCCACCAGTTCCGCCGAGATCGCGGCTGCCATGGGCGCCTTTGGGATGCCCGCCACGTTGGATACCGATCTCTCCCTGGTTTTCAGCGGCGACAACGTGAACAACGACAGCTCCCCCTTGTTCACAGCCACCGGTAGCCATGCGGGCACCCCCGTGGCCTGGCCAGGGGGATTCATTGCGCATTGGTGGAGTCCCAATGCCACGGGCGACATCCGATCGCGCCAAGTAATCCAGGCGATCGATTTTCGTTTTGGCGGCGGCTTAACGATCTCTGCCGGCAGCTCCGGCCCGCTGCTGGGCCTACTGGGAGCGGCTCCGGTGCAGGTGCAGGTGCCCCTTGGCGGCAGCTTCGCTGACGGACCGGTGACGCTGTCGATTCCCGCCGCACCAGGCCCCCTACCGTTCGCCGGCGCTGCCGCCGCCCTGGCCTGGAGCCGCCGCCTGCGCCGCCGGCTACGCCTGTGAGCGGCGACTGCGCCCGCTTACGCGGCGACTACGCCCGTTGACAGCGAGACGCCCCCAGCTCCGCCAGACTTACCAGAACCACAGAGCTCCTGGCCAGGCCTGGATCAGCTCGGTGCCATCCAGGCCGGTGGCGGACTGCTCCTCGGCCTGATCGCTCTGTTTTCCTCCGATGGCCACATCACCGCCTTCGGCCGCAGCATCGGTCTCCAGCAGCAATGGGGAGTCTTTTTCATCGTTGCCTCGGTGGCGACACTGGTTGTCGATTCTCATTTGGCGACCCGTGCGCCGGATCGATCTCGAGATCGAGCAGATCAAGAAAGAAACCGAGCAGCTGTAGACGCAGTCGGCCGGAGGCCATGGCGCGAGAACGCCAGAGAAACAGCTTTGAGCGCCTTGATCAAGCAGCATTGCTTTCCGCCCGCGTGCAGCTCGCCCCTTCCGAATCCAACCGATCCCGATTGCGGGCCTTCCTTACCCTGATGGGCCAGAAGACGCTGGAGGATGGGGATGCTGGGAAGGCATGAAGGACGAATGAAGCGAGGCGCCTTCGGCGCCATTCGGGAACAGCCGCAAACGAACAGCCAGGGTTAAAAAACAGCCAAGTGTTAAGGGATTGAGGGTTTAAGAGTTAAGGGAAGGGCCCTGGGGGAGGCAGACCACACGCAGACCGACGGTGTCGACGGCGAAGCCGGGGCGGCTGTGGAAGCGGGAGGCCGAGCGGCAGCTCCCGGGGTTGCCGAACCAGGAGCCGCCGCGCAGCAGCCTTGGGCGAAACATATCTGCACTCGGATCGATCCAGGACCTGCCATCGTCCGGGGCACCACGATAGTTTGGATGCCAATGATCGTTGCACCATTCCCACACATTGCCGTGCAGATCGTGCAGACCCCAGGCGTTGGCGGGATACCTGGCTACCGCCGTCGTCGCCGAAGTGGACACATTCGCCTGCCGTTGGCTGAGGGTCGTCCCAAAGGCATAGGGTGTGGTGGTACCCGCCCGGCAGGCGTATTCCCACTGGGCTTCGCTGGGCAAGGTGTACGTGCGGCCGGTGCGCTGGCTCAAGCGGCGGCAGAACTCCTGAGCATCAAACCAGCTCACGCACTCCACAGGCCGCCGCTCAGCCTCAGGCAGATCACTTTTGAAGAGAGAAGGCTCAGGATCCAATTCCCGTTCCCAGGGAGGCTCACCTGGGGCCGGCTGCCAGCGTGCCACCTGCCGCCACTGGGCCTGGGTGATCGGCGTGCGGGCCAAGGAGAAAGGCGCCAGACGCACCCGATGCTGGGGGCCTTCATCGTCCGCCCGCCCTTCCTCATCCTCAGGGGAGCCCATCCGAAACTCCCCGGCCGGGATCGGCACCATCTCCAGGGCCACCGCGCCGCCCAGGGGCTGCTGCCAGGGTCGGCCCGCTTGGGGGGCGCCGGCTCGGGCTCGGGTCGTCGCCGTTCGGGCCGTGGGCATCAGACGGGCGTCGTACACCCAGGGGCGCACGATCTCGGCCACCAGCTCCCCGTGGGCTGGGTGGCGGGGATTGAGCAGCAGGTTGCTTTCCTCCGGCACGATCACCGAAGGCACTTCGGCGATCAGCGATTCGCAGCCCAACAGCCAGGCATCACCCCAGGCCCGGGTGCCGGCAAGCCAATCCTCGGGGTTCTCCGGCGTCGGGAGAAGGCTCCAGCCGTTGAGATCCTCCTTGCCAACAATCTTGCGCTGCCGCCAGTGCTGGCTAGGGATGGTGATGCGCACCAACTGGCGCTGGAACGGCAGGGGATCATCACCGGCCAGGTGCACCACTGTTTCCAGGCAGGCCAGGGCGATCGAGCTGGAGCTGTAAATGAGGGGCCGGCCCAGGGAGTTCCAGCGCCCCGGATACAGGGCGGAGCCATTGCCGCTGAGGTCATTCGCCTTCCAGGTGAGGCCCGGGCTGGCGAGGCGCCAGCTGATGATCGCCTCGCTCACCGCCGCCGGATCACAGGTAGGAGCCCGCCGCCATCGCGCCGATCAGGTTGGCGAGCAAGGCCTCCCCTGCCGGGGTGTTCAGGTAAAGCTCGGGGGCGGCGCCGCCGAGGGAATGGTTGGGACGCTGCAACCAGCGATCGACCCAGGCGGCGGCATCGAACGGTTCGCTGTTGCCCGACTGGCGCAGCAGCAGCTCCACCTGCTGGATCAGGCGATCGCGGCCAGCAGCCTCGACGGACGCGGGGCTCAACGCGGTGGTGGGGTCGGTGATCGCCGCCATGGGGCCAGTATGGCTCGGATTCGGGGTGCGAGCTGTTGAGAGCGGGAGGAAGCTGATCAAACGCAAGGGCTAGGGCGAGAGCGACCCGATCAACAAGAACCCAGCCTTCCCTGCGCGGGCTGCACCACCTTTGCGACTGTGGCCCTACGGGCGATGAAACTGTGGCCCTACGGGCGATGGAAGAGGAGGAGACCGGCAAGGCAGGAAGGGCAAAAAAATCGAGGCGCCTACGGCGCCTTGCCGCAACAGCCAAGTGTAAAGAAGTAAAGAGTTTAAGGGTAAAGAAGCTAATCCTGGGGGAGGCAACAAACGCGGAACCCAACATCGTCGTAGCGGAAGTCCGGAAGGTGGTTGTCGCGGAAGGCCGAGCGGCAGTTCCCGGGGAAGCGGAACCAAGA
>JBIIIX010000134.1:0-7801 GCA_044234415.1 Cyanobium sp. | reverse complement strand
CCGGGCGCACCGGCATCGGTGCCGAGGGCCGCTGGGGCCGGGCGGCGCTGGCCCTTGGCGGATCGCCGCTGGGTTGTCCAGGAGGACTAGATGGTTTCGGTTGCCCGCTTTGCCCCGGTTGGGGCCTGCCGACGAGTTCCGGACGACCACCTCCGGGTCGGCTGGGTTGGCCGGGCCGGCTGGCGGGTGCGCCATCGGCCCGGGGGCCGCCACCTGGGCGCGGTGCACCTTGGGGGCCGCGGCCCTGGGGCGCGCCTGGCAGGGGGGGGCGGCCGGGGACCGGCGCTCGGGTGGCCGTGGCTTGCCGCACCGGCGAGGCCGCGCCAGGCCGTACCGGCGCTTGCGGGGGTTTCTCGGGCCGGGCCGCCGGAGGCGTGGGCGGACTGGGGCGGCTGGGGACCGGGCGAGGAGCGCTGCTCGCACCCGCAGCAGCGGGGCCCGGGGCAGCGGGGCCCGCGGCCGGCCGTGGTGGTGGTGGAGCCGCGGGGTTGGCGGCTGGCCTGGGGGGCGCGCTGGAGGCTTCAGCCGCCGGCCGTGGTGGTGGGGCCGCGGCATCCGGCGCGGGCCGCGGTGGCGCGCCGACGGACTCGGGGCTGGCCGCGGGCCGGGCTGCGCCAGCCCCGGGGCGAGCGGGAGCCGGGACAGGCGTTGCCCCCCGTGCGGGGGCTGGCGGCCGAGCTGGAGCGCCGGCGCTGGGGGACACGATGGTGGGTCGGTTCTGTCGCATGGGCGCCGCGGCGGCCGGCGCGGGCTCACGGCTCGGTGGCGACAGCGGCACAGCCGGGCGCGCCGCGGTTGGCCTCGCCGCTGGTGGGGAGGTGGGCGCCGTGTCGCGGCTGGCCGGGCGGGGTTCCGGGGCGGCGCTCGCAGCCTTGGGGGTGGGTTGGCCCTGGGGGCGCGGCGCCGGTGCGGCTGGGCCTGGGGCGGCGGGGGCTGGGGCGGCGGCAGCGCGACCGGGAGCTGCCGAGGCTGGGGCGGCAGCGACGCGGCCGGGACCGGCGGGGGCTGGGGCGGCGGCAGCGCGGCCGGGAGCGGCGGGGGGGCTAGGGCGAGCGGGGGCCGCCGCCGCCGGGGGGCGTCCGGCCGCCATGGGCGGAGCTGGGGCGGGTGGCGCCGCCCCGGGTGCGGCCGGTGCAGCCGCCGCTTTCGCTGGGGCGGCTGGCGCTGGGGCGGCTGGCGCTTGCGCGGGGGCGGTGGGCAGCGGGCGGGCCTGGTCCTTGGGAGGCAGCGGGGTCGCAGGTGCCGGGGCGCTCTTGCGGACGGTGAGGATGGCGCTGGGAGGGGCCGCAGGGCGGCTCGGGGCGGCCGCGTGGGCACCGTTGGCCTTCAGGAGGGCGCGGATCCGCAGGGCTTCGTCATCGCCGATTGAACTGCTGTGGCTCCGGACCGGGATCGCCAGCTTCTCGGCAGCATCAATCACGTCCTTGTTCTCCAGCCCAAGCTCCTTGGACAGTTCGTAGATTCGGACTTTGCCGCTGGTCATTCAGGAGGGACGTGGATCGGTGAGTTGGAACGGGCGTAGAGCCATCGAAAACCGCGGTTTTCATGGCGATGGGGCAGGGGTGCCTGGGGAAAGTCGCAGCGCGTCCGTGCTCCATTTCATCTTGCCTCAGCGCTTGCTGTCGTCGCTCGCTTTGAACGCCGGGCCGAGGCGTTGCTCGAGCTGCCGGTAGACCCCCTCATCCACCGAGCAGCGTAGAGAGCGTTGCAGCCGTCTTCGACGTCGCGCGTCCTGAAGGCAGGCCTCGCTGGGGCAGAGGTAGGCCGAGCGCCCCATCCCCGCGTCCAGCAGCAGGGGGCCACCCCCGGCTGGGCGGATGATCCGCCAGAGCAGGCGGCGATCGGCGAGGCGGCGACAGGCGGCGCAGCGGCGCTCCACAGGCCTGGGGCTTTGGACCATCAGCCACGCACCGCCGCCGCTTCGTCCGCCGCGGTCTCTTCGTCATCGATCAGCGCGCCATCGGCTTCCGTCGCGGCCTCGACGGCGGCGGCATCGGCGCCCTCGGCGGCGGCATCGGCGTCGTCGACCGGGTCTTCTGGCGCGTTCTCTGGCGCGTCCTCTTGCACCGTTGCCGCCAGGTCATTTTGGGGATCCGTCGCGTGCCGCGCTTCGGCCTCAGAGTCGCTCTGCAACTCCTCGTCCTCGTCCTCCGGCAGCGGGTAGAGCTCCCTCAGGCGGGCATCCTCTTCGGCCCTAGCAGCCTGTTCGGCCGCCAGGCGCGCCTCGGCTTCGGCCTGCAAAGCCTCTTCCTGGCGGCGCTGGCTGATCAGCTCGGCCACCACTTCGTCCTCCACTGCCTGGTTGTATTCCTGGGAATTCTTGATGTCGATCTTCCAGCCGGTGAGCCGTGCCGCCAGCCGCACATTTTGACCTTCCCGCCCGATCGCCAGGCTCAACTGATCCGGCGGCACCAGCACATGGGCGTGGGAGCCCTGGGCATCCACCAGCCGCACCATTTCAACCCGTGCTGGGCTGAGCGAGTTGGCGATGTACTGGCCAGGATCGGGGGACCAGCGGATCACATCGATCTTCTCGCCGCGGAGTTCGTTCACCACCTGCTGGATGCGGGAGCCGCGCGCGCCGATGCAGGCCCCCACCGGATCGACCTCCCGCTCGACGCTGTCGACCGCCACCTTGGTGCGTGGGCCGACCGAGCGGGAGGGAGGGTTGGCCTCACGGGCCACCGCCACGATGCGGACGGAACCCTCCTGGATTTCAGGGACCTCGTTCTCAAATAGATAAACCACCAGCCCGGCGTTGGCCCGGCTCACGAACAGCTGGGGACCGCGGCGCGGCACCTCGCTCACCTCCTTGAGGAACACCTTGAAGGTGGCATTGGCGCGGTAGTTGTCGTTGGGGAGCTGATCACGCCGCGGCAATTCAGCTTCCACCTCGGGTCTGCCAGGTCCGCTGCTGACGCCCAAGATCACGCTCTGGCGCTCGAAACGAATCACCCGGGCGGTCAACACCGGGTCCTCCAGGTCAGCAAATTCCTCCTGGATCATGCGGCGCTGCTGATCGCGCAGCTTCTGGGCCAGCACCTGCTTGGTGGTGGCTGCGGCCATGCGGCCAAAATCCTCTTTCTCGGGGGTGACATCGAGCACCACCGTGTCGCCGATCTGGGCATCCTCGGCCACCTGACGGACCTCTTCGATGGCGATCTGATGGTCGTCGCTCTCCACCTCCTCAACGATGATCTTGCTGGCCAAAACCCGATAACCCTCCTCATCAAGATCGAGCGCCACATCAAAGTTGCTGAAGTAGTCCTCCTCGAACGGATCCTCGGAGATGCCCAGATAGAGGGTGCGGCGATAGCGTTCGTAACCCTTCAGCAACGCCTCGCGCAGGGCCGATTCCACCACCTGGGGTGGCAGTTTCTTCTCGTCGCTGATGTCCTCGATCAGGTTGTTCAGACCGGGAAGCATGACAAGGGCCATCGGAGTCAGCGGCGAAGGAGAACAGGGAGAAGCGGGAGGAGGCGGGACAGGCCGTTAGCCGGAGCCTTCGGCGGGGGTGATCAGGCAGACCTGCCGCACGTCCTGCCGCGGTAGGCGCAAGCTGCGGCCGCGAACATTGAGCATCACGTGGTGCTCGTCGCGGCCCAACAGCAGACCTTCATGATCCTTGGCGGCTCCCCCCGCGGGCTGCAGCCGCACCCGAACCGGGAAGCCCCGGAAGCTGTGGAAGTCGCGGTCATGGTGCAGAACATCGCCGATGCCAGGGCTGCTGACCTCCAGCACCCAGTCGCCGGTCAACAGACCGGAAGCCTCCAGGGCCTCGCCGAGCGGAGCGCTGAGGGCAGCGCAATCGTCGAGGCTCACATCGCTGCCATCGCCACGGCGCACCATCACCTGAACCGTGAGCGGCAGGCGATGGCTGAGCATCTGCAGGCGCTCCAACACGAAGCCCGCCGCCTCAACGGAGGGACGGGCCTGGAGTTCCAGATCGGCGAGGGCGGGTAGGGGCAAGCGAGGGCGCGGCGGGAAGGCCGCCGTGGCCTGCAGTTGGTGAACTGCCCCGGTCGCCAGTTCACAACCCGCGCAATCGAGCCTACGGCTGCGGCCCGTGGGGATGGCGACTGGAAACTGGACGTTGCCCGGCGGGCGACGGTTTCAATGTACGGGATCGCTTCCCGAAGGAGCTCCCTGCTCCAGCCCCAAATCAAATTTGGGGGCCTCGGCGTAGTAGTCGCTCTGCTGCACGGCGCCGCGCAGGCCGGCATCTTGGTTCAGGCATTGGCCGCACTGCTCTGGGGTGCGCAGGTATTGGCACACCCGAGCCCAAAGTTTTGCCCGGCTGCCCGGCGCCCCCTGGCTGAACAACACCTGGTCGTTACCGCCGGCCATGCCCTGGATTTCCACCTGACAGACGCTGCATCGCCGGCGCTCTCCAGGAGGAACTGAAACCATGGCCGGGACAAGAGAGGGCCCACAAACTTAGGCCGTAACCCTTGAGCTGCAGCCCTTGGCGTCAACCTGCCGCATACTGCAACTCAGCGACCCGCACCTGCTGGCGGATCCGCTCGCGCTCTGCCACGGCGAGCCGCCGTTGCGGCGGCTCCACCAGGCCCTGAACCAAGGGCTGAACCAGGCGCGGGATCTCGGCGGTGCGGCGGATCTCCTGCTGATCAGCGGGGACCTTTGTGACGATGAAAGCTGGGGTGGTTACGCCCTGCTCAGGGCGCTGCTGGAGGAGCGGCCGTTGCCGCTGGCGTTGCTGCCGGGCAATCACGACCGGCCGCTCTACCTGCGCGCCGCGCTGGGGCGCCGCGCCACCCTCGCGCCCGCCCTGCTGCCCTGCGGTGCCTGGGACCTGCTGTTGCTCGACAGCCATCGCCCCGGGTGTACCAGCGGTTGGCTGGGGGCCGCCCAGCTGGCCTGGCTGGTGGAGCTCGTGGCGGGGCTGGCCGAGCGCCCACGGCCCCTGCTCGTCGCCGTGCACCATCCGCCGCTGCCCATCGGCGATCCGCTGATGGACAGCATGCTGCTGGAGGACCGGGAGCCGCTGCTGATGGCGTTGGCGCCCTTGCCCCAGCTGCGCGGGTTGGTGTTCGGACACATCCACCAGCATTGGCAGGGCTGCTTTCCCGGCCGCCCCGAGGTGCCGCTGCTGGGCTGCCCCTCCACGCTCAAGGCCTTCGGCCCGGTGCAGCCCTGTCCGCTGGGCCTGCCGAGGGCGGCCGGGGGGCGCCTGCTGGAGCTGGCGCCGGATGGCCGCTTGGGTCAGCGGTTGTTGCGCTGGCAGGAGCCTGAAGGTTCCTAGCCTGATGGGATGGCAACTTGCTCCACGCGCCCGATCGACGATCTGTCGTCGCGCCCCCAACCCGTTTTGCCGGGATCGCCCGAATTTCCGGGGTCCGCTGGCGATCCGCTCCCCTCCCGACGGTTGCCGGCGGCTTTGGGGCAGGCGCGGCGGCGATTCAGGGCCTTCGCTGGCCGTCGCCCTGGCGCTGGCTTTGGCTTTGGCGCTGCCGCTGGCTTTGGCGCTGGCGCTGCCGCTGGCACGGCTGAACAAGACATGGCGTTGGCGAGGAGCGTGGGGGGCTGGCCCCGGGCCGCCATCCACGCCTGCCGGTCTCTGGTCCTGGCGGCCCTGTTGGCCTCGCTGACGCTGGTCCAGCCGGCATGGGCGCTGGCGCTTCCCGCCGCGGCGGCGCCGGTCGCGTCCCCGCTCGCCGATGTTTCCCCAGCTCTGGAGGCTGGGCCAACCCTGGACGCCGCTCGGGCTCCAGATGGGCACCCATCCCATGCCGCCCCTGCCGGATCGACCGCCACAAGCGGCGGCACCACCACGGCAGAAGCCCCTCAGGTTGTGACGCCCGCAGCCGAGTTGACCCCGGAAGCCGCGGTGGCAACACCGCCCGTTCTCGGGCCCGGCGGCCACAGCTTCGTGGCCGCCGCCGCCCGGCGGGTCGCCCCGGCGGTGGTGCGCATCGACACGGAGCGCAGCGTGGCGCGCCAGCCCTTCGATCCCGCGCTCCTGGACCCGTTGCTGCGCGATCTGTTCGGCGATCCTTCCGGCAGCATGCGCGAGCGCGGCCAGGGCTCCGGTGTGGTGATCGACGCCAAGCGCGGGCTGGTTCTCACCAATGCCCACGTGGTCGATCAGGCCGATTCCGTGGCCATCACCCTCGCCGATGGCCATGAGCTGGAAGGCAGCGTCGTGGGGGCCGATCCGGTCACCGATCTGGCGGTGGTGCGGGTGCCCACGCGGGAGGAGGCCCTGCGGGCCGCTCCGCTCGGCGATTCCGAGGCCCTGGAGGTGGGCGATTGGGCCATCGCCCTGGGCAGCCCCTACGGACTGGAGCGCACGGTGACGATGGGCATCGTCAGCAGCCTGCATCGCGACATCAACAGCCTTGGCTTTGCGGATAAGCGGCTCGATCTGATCCAAACCGACGCGGCCATCAACCCCGGCAACTCCGGCGGGCCGCTGATCAATGCCTCCGGCGAGGTGATCGGCATCAACACCTTGGTGCGCTCCGGCCCGGGGGCGGGGCTGGGCTTCGCCATCCCGATCAACCTGGCCCGGCGGGTGGCCGACCAACTCGGTGACGGCAAGGACGTGGTGCATCCCTACCTGGGGCTGCAGCTGGTGCCGTTGACGGCCCGCGTGGCCCGGGACAACAACAAGGACCCCGATGCCTTGCTGCTGCTGCCCGAACGGGACGGCGCTCTGGTGCAGCGGGTGCTGCCCGAGAGTCCCGCCGAGGCGGCCGGCCTGCATCGCGGCGACCTGGTCGTCGCGGTCGACCATGAGGCGGTGGGTTCGCCAGGGGCGTTGCTGCAGCGGGTGGAGCGCTCCCAGGTGGGCCGGCCCCTGCCACTGACCGTGATCCGCGGCCAGAAGGAGCTGCAACTCTCGATTCGACCCGCCGCCCTGCCCCATGCGGGCTGAACGCGGGCGAGAGGGTGAGGGCGGCTGCCTTGCTACGGTCTGGCGCTGCTGATTGGGGCGAAAGGATGGCGGAGCTGCAGGACCAGATGAAGCAGGCCGTGGCCGCCGCCGCCGTGGAGCAGATCCAGAACGGCATGGTGGTGGGGCTGGGCTCGGGCTCCACCGCCGCCCTGATGATCCGCGGCCTCGGCGAGAAGCTGCGCCGCGGCGACCTTCAGGACATCACCGGCGTGACCACGTCGTTCCAAGGGGAGGTGCTGGCAGCCGAGCTCGGCATCCCCTTGAAGAGCCTCAACGCCATCAGCCGCATCGATCTGGCCATTGATGGCGCCGATGAGGTCGACCCTCACTTTCAGCTGATCAAGGGCGGTGGAGCCTGCCACGTGCAGGAGAAGCTGGTGGCGCGGCGGGCCGAGCGGTTCGTGGTGGTGGTGGATGCCACCAAGCTGGTGGACACCCTCAACCTCGGCTTTTTGCTGCCGGTGGAGGTGCTCCCCGGTGCCTGGCGCCAGGTGCAGGCTCAGCTGGCCGAGCTGGGCGGACAGGCTGAATTGCGCATGGCCGTGCGCAAGGCCGGGCCGGTGGTGACCGATCAGGGCAATCTGGTGCTGGACGTGGCCTTTGCTGGCGGCATCCAGGAGCCGGGGCAGCTCGAGATGGACATCAATAACCTGCCCGGCGTGCTGGAGAACGGCCTGTTCGTGAACCTCACCGACCAGGTGCTGGTGGGGGAAGTGCTGGAAGGCGTCGCCGTCGCCCGATCCCTGGAGCGCCGCTGAGGCCCTGGCGCCAGGGCCCCAGCGCTTCCCAC
This sequence comes from Cyanobium sp., assembly GCA_044234415.1. Classification (GTDB taxonomy): domain Bacteria; phylum Cyanobacteriota; class Cyanobacteriia; order PCC-6307; family Cyanobiaceae; genus Cyanobium. The sequence goes on along the minus strand of JBIIIX010000134.1, from coordinate 92 downwards.
AGCCACCACGCGGTGGCGTTACCCCCACAGCCACCACGGTGGCGTTCCAGCCATTGCCACCACGGTGGCGATACCCCATACCACCGTGGTGG
>JBIIIX010000133.1:0-7805 GCA_044234415.1 Cyanobium sp. | reverse complement strand
AGCAGCACCAGCGCCGAGCTGGCCACACTGGGCTCGGGATCGGCCACCAGATCCGCCAGGAACTCCAGCAGCCTCTCCCGTGTCGGCAGCGGCAGGGCCGTCTGGGCCGCCCCGCCCCCCTCGCCTTCAAGGGCCGTGAGCAGGTCGGCGGGCAGGCTCTCCCGCCATCGCCCCGCGGCGAGCTGGCTTCGCAAGCTCTCAGGAGCCAGCTGGCGCAGGCGTTGCAGCAATGGCTCCCGAGCCGAGGAAGACACCTGTGCCAGAGACCGCAACAGCGCCTCCAGGCAGATGTCTTCGCGGTGACGCAGCCGGTCCTCCAGCACGGCCACCAGCTGGGGCTGATGGCGCAGTTCAACCGCGGTCAGGCTTCCCAGGCTGAGCCGCAATGGCTCCAACCTGTCGAGCAACAGCGAGGCGCGACGGATGGCTCCGCTGGCTGGGTCGAGGGTCTCGCGGGCTTCGGCCTCTTCGGATGCGCTGATCGAGAAGCGGCGACCCAGCGCGCCGAGATCCAGAGCGTCGCTCCAGGCGCCCCCTGGCCGCGCCGCTGGAGCGTCCTCGCCGAGCTGCTGTTGCAGCCTCAGCAGCCGCTCCAGGGAGCGGCGATAACCGCTGAGCCGCACCTGATCCTCGAGGCTGCGGCGTTGATCGGGGTCCAGCAGGGTGGGGTCCTCGACCCCCAGTTCCTGCAGCAGCTGCCGGTGCTGATCATCGGAGATCCCCAATTCCTGGCGCATCCGCCGCAGCACCTCAAGGCTGCTGGCGGCGTTCACGTAGCCCTCGGCCAAGGCGTCGCGCACGACGCCTTTGTAGGCCTCCTGTCGCTGTTCGCCGCCGAACTCCGGCAGCACCCGGGCCAGCACATACACCTCGTCAGGGTTGAGATTGCTGAGGCTGCGCCCCTCCAGGAAACGGCCCACATCGAGGCCGAGCTTGGAGAGCTGACGGCGCAACCGCTCTGCCAGGTTCTCGCGGCTGTACAGGGCGGGACTGCGGTGCCAGTTGCGCACCAGCCATAGGGAACTTGCCGCCACCAGGGCCATGTCGAAGAGGTATTGCAGCCAGGCCGGCGCCAGCAGCAGCAGCGGCCGGCCGGCGAACAGAAAGAAGCCGTTGAACACCAGGAAGGTGGAGGCCAGAAAGACGCGATGGCGGATCAGGGTCTTGTCCGGTTCGGCTCCCTGACGGCGCGCCCGCCGGCGCATCCAGGCTTCCATCGCCCGACCGCCCAGCCAGCCAAGCCAGGTGAACAGACCCAGCACCAACGGCACGGCCACCAATCGCGGCACCGCGATCGGCTGACCGAAGAGAAACAACCCGGGGCTGAGCAACAGCGCCAGTTGATCGCTCTGCCGGGCCCAAGCGCCAGAAAAATAGTAATCCCAGTTGCCTGCGTAGAGTTAATAGTACAGGAAGTAGCCCGCCACCAGGCCCACGTAGCCATAGCGTTCGAAGGCGAAGGCTGGCGTCGACAACCGTGCCCAATACAAGCGCTCCGCATCGATGTCGATGCAGGGGTTCTGACAGGCCACGCAGGCGCTCTGCTCCTCGCCATCGGCATCCACCGTGCGGCACATCGACTGGCTGATCGCCGAGGAGCTCATGTGGGCGCGACTTCCCAGCAGACCGCTCGGCGTGGAATAGATCGCTTGCACGGGCGCCATCGGACAGAAGTATTGGCACCAAGCCTTGCCGCCGTAAAGCCAGCCCACGGCGATCGCCGCAGCGATCGTGAACAGCAGCCAGCCGGCCAGCACGGCACGATCAGCGTTGAAGAAAAGAATCCGGCCGCATAGGCCTACAAATAGCCAACTGAACTGTAGGGCGGAGTAATGCTTGGCTAGCCAGGAATCAGATGGCACGCGCGCGAGCTGGCGGCGCAGCTCGCCGGTTTTTGGGTTGCGCTTCTGGGTCTGCCGCTGCCAACCGAGGGCGCGGGGAAGTTGGGAGATGAAGGAAAGCGGACAAATCCGCCGCCACAATTCATGGCCGAAGACCAGCAGGATGAAAATCCCCGCAGGTACCACGGCTCCCCAGAAAATCGTGGTGCCCAGGGGATAGGGGGCTTCCACCAGGCAGCGGTTCTGAACCGCCACGCAGCCATCGGGGAGCCGCAACGGACTCCATGGGTGATCCGGCTGCGTGAAGCGAGCTGTGAAGGGATCAAAAAAGAGGGAGCCGATGATCAGCAGCCAGGCTGTGGTGAGCAGCCAGCGCAGCCAGTGCATACGCTTCTCGCTGAGACGCGAGCCGGCCATGTGTAGGAAATCGGATGGGGGGGAACCCTAACCAGCCTGGCCGAACGCTGGGCTGGCTGGGCAAGACCTTCCCATGGGATGGCGGTGGCGGACGCAGTGGCAGGCTTGGCTGTTGGCCGGTCCTCCCCATCTGATGCCTGTGCCGTCGTGGGCCTCCGGCCTGTTCGCTCTGGTGCTGGCAGCCGGCGCCGCACTGGCGTTTGGCCAGGCCACGGCCGGGGCTCCTGTGGCCGGCTTCCCAGCCACGCTGCTCTCGATCGGCGATGGCGACACCCTGCGCGTGAGCGCTGACGGTCGCCCGCTCACGATCCGCCTTGCCTGTATCGACGCCCCTGAGATGGCCCAGTCCCCTTGGGGGCAGCGATCCCGGGCGTACCTGTTGCAGCGCCTGTCGCGGAGCCGGCAGGTGACCATTCAGCCCCACACCATCGACCGTTATGGCCGAACCGTGGCGGAGGTGATCAGCGACATCAACATCAACCTGGTGATGGTGGAAGACGGCCAGGCGTTCGCCTACCGGCGCTATCTCAGCAGCTGTAATGCCAAGGAATACCTGGAGGCCGAATATCGGGCGAGCCGGCATCGCTATGGCATCTGGCAGGTGGAGGGCGGCATCACTCGCCCCTGGGAGTTCCGGCGGGGCCGCAGGGCAGCGCTGATCCCCGATGGCACCACCCCCGACGGTCGCCGCTACCGCTGCGCGGAGATCGGCTCCTATGCCCGCGCCCAGGAGCTGCTGCGCCAGGGCCACACCTATCTCGATGGCAATGGCGATGGGGAAGCCTGCGAATCGCTGCGCCCCTGAGCCGTCTGCTGTGGCGATCTGCCACCAGCGATCTGCGACGGGCGATCTGCGACCAGCGATCTGCCACCAGCAACCTTCGACCAGCGACCTTCGACCAGCACCAGCAAGGCGGCAGCCGTCGCCAGTTGCCGCCTTGCATTCAAGCTGCAGAGCCAGCTAATCAAGAATGCGTGTTGGCTGACACTGCTTCGTCAGTTCATGGGGGCCGACAAAGATGCCGTTGTTGGCAAGCAGGAGCTCTTTGCCGCCCTTTGGCAACTTCGTTTTTGCGTCAAAGGTCACTTGATTGAGGCGCGCCGATTGCAAGCCGGAGACTCCAGTAAGATCGGCGCCACAGAGCTGGGACCGATCAAAAGTGCTGCCGGATAGTTCAGCATTGGCCAAGTTGGCGTCAATCAAAAAAGCGGCTGAGAAATTAGCATGTTGCAGAATACTATTATTGAAATTAGCCAAGCGAAGCAAGGAGCTTTTGAAGCGTGCACGGGTCAGGTCGATGTTGCTGAAGTTCGATTCCGAAAGATTGGCACCAGACAAATCGATCCCCGTCAGCACGGATCCGATCTGAGCAAAGCTTAATCCGGTCAACTTTGCGTCTTTTAGCTTAATGCGCGTTTCGAAACACTTGGCTGATACAATAGATTCCTGCTTGCCTGTGGCCGCGTCTTTACAAAAGCCGATCAGCTCTGAGTCATAGAGGAATTTGAGCAAGGATAATTTCTTTGCTTTGTCCTCAATAAAGATCACACCATCAAATGTGTTGAGTGTGTTGAGTGCATAGCCACGCGCAGCCCTGGAAACGGCGGGAACGAGTGGCTTGCCAGTGGTCTGGCCATCGAGATTATTTTGGATCATAAAGTCGGAAATCGTATTGATGAAGGTGTTCAGCTGTTGCTGCTGGTTGCTCTTGGCGCTGATGATATTATTCAAGCTCCAGGTTGCAATAGCCACAATAGAAGAAGCCCCGAGGAACTGGATGATCCCTGCAACAGAGAAGCCTCGTTTGCCGTCGCTCTTGATTGATTCGTTGGTCATTCTTGCCGCTGCCTGAAAGATGAGGTCATCACAGCCACCTCAACAACTATAATTCTGATCATCCCCAGGTGCCATTGGGTAGGCAGGTATAAGGGCCGCGGCGGGTGCCGGGCGGCACTGGGGTTTTGTCAGCATTTAAGCAGCATCTCTGTTTGGCGGGATTGCATGCCTTTTGCGCAAGCCTGGCAGGAGAAGGAACGCTTGTGGGATTGGGTTGGCGCGAATTGGCAAGTGAAGCCGCGCCAATCCCCAGGGATGCGATCATGCAGGCCGCGGCGAATCCATGCTGCACAGGCATCGAAGGCGGGTAGGTCAGCGTCTTTCAATCGTAAGGTGGTCATCGGCCACGTCAAGAGCTGAAGCCGGCCCATAAGCATCTGCAGGCTGCCTATGTGCGGCGATTGCCGGCTTGCTTGCAGGTGGAGAGGATCAAGGCTGAGCACGCTCATGCCGCACCCGTGCCAGCAGCGCCACGGCTTCCCAGGGCCTGCCGCTCCCTTTCGCTGATCCACTCCTCTTCGCTGATCCACTCCCTTTCGCTGATCAACAATGGCACGCAATGCTTCCCTGCGCATCAAGGGACATAACCGGGCGAGCTGAGAGGTTCTGGCACCCAGACGGGTCGAGAAGGCAAAATCACGCTGATTGCCGCCTCGCATGGGATTCAATTTCCACGCGATCCCCAAACGGGGCTGCCCAGCGGCTCGCGCCTGCACAATCCCTTGATCATCACCAAAGAGTCAGGCAAATCGTCTCGGCTGCTGTACGGCATGCTCGCCAGCAATGAGAACAGTGCGGAGTGGGAGCTGCTGTTTTTGTGCCCGCTCTTATCAGCCACTTCCAGCACAGGCCAGGAAGTTCAAAGTCATGCTGTCAAGTTGTTGAATGCTTGGTTCGCCTCCATCAACTTCTGGATGTCCAACAGCAAGAACCCTGCCCTGGTCCGCTACGTAGAGTATGAGCAGGTTGCGTTTACCAATCAGAAAATGATCTGGACCTCCAGCGAGGGCGGCCTTACGGCGGCCCATGATTGGAGCTCCCCCGTTCTGTAGCCGTTAGCCCTCCTCGCTGAGGGTGCCCTTCAGCTAGCCCGCAGTTGCATGATCGCCATCCGCCAAAATGCCTGGCGTGGAGGGGCCATTGGCTCCCGTAAATCGTTCGGCCTATGCAGCGCTTACAGGCGACTCAACAGCTCCGTTTTCTTGGCGGTGAATTCGTCTTCAGTGAGGATGCCCATCGCCTTGAGTTCTCCGAGCTTGGCGAGAGCCTCGAGCACCGCCGCCTGGGAATTCTCGTGCTCCGCGACGGCCTGCACGGGGGCTGGTGCGGCTGCGGGGGCTGGGGCGCCAGGCGGCTCGGAGACCGCTGCTTGAGAGTGCTGGCTGGTGTGGGGTGGAATGGAGCCGGTCGATCCGGCAGACGCGGAAGCGGGGCTTGCGGGCGGCGAGGCAGGCTGCATGAGCGGCAGGCTGGACAGCCTGATCGTGCCGCTGTTGGTGCTGAACAGCGCCTCGGCGTCATCGCCGCTCAGCGAGCATCCAGAGATCTGCAGATCGCCGATGTCGTGCACGCTCACACGGCCGTTGCACTCCACCGCCAGGCGCCGGGCAACGGGGAAGACGGCGTAGCGCAGGTTGTTTTGGCTGCCGCTGGACGACGGCGAGCCAAGCTCCGCCGGCCACCAGGCTTCGATCGGCGCCATCGGCGCGAAGCTCATGGGGGCCATCCCTCCCATAGGCGTCATGCCTGCCATAGGCGTCATCCCTCCCATGGGGGCCATCCCTCCCATGGGCGTCATGCCGGTGTTTTGCTGTTGTTGGCTGCCTCCTGCCGTGCTTTGGGCCTGTTGAACCGAGCCGCCAGCCAGGCTCGACACAGCCACGAAGCTGACGCTGCCGCCGGGGGTGCTGAACACCACGGCGCCTCCGGGACCCTGCTGTTGGGATAACCCAGCGATCTGATGCTCGCCGGTGTCGTAGACACTCACCTGACCATTGGTTTCGATCGCGAGCCGCCCGATTGAGGGGAAGAAGGCATAGCGCACATTGTTTTGGGCTCCCATGGAGCTCGGCGTTCCCAACTCCTTGGGCCACCAGAGATCGCGAGGATCGGGCCTGAACAAGCCCTGGCTGCCCTCCGCTGGCGGAGCCATGGCCGACATGGGCGTGAAGCCCAGCGGCATCCCACCGCCGCCGCCAACCTGCATCTGCTGCCCGCTGCCGCCAACCTGCATTTGCTGCCCGTTGCCGCCTGTTTGCAGTTGCTGGCCGCCGCCGCTCTGGTTTTGGGATTGAAAGCTGCCGCTGGGGAATAGATCGGGCTGGTTGGCGAGTTGGCCGGCGATCGCTTGGCAGAGCCCGTCGACCCGTGCCTTGAGGGCATGGTTGAACATGTCGCCCAGCATCAACATGCCGCCGCGCATCCACTGCCCTGAACCGGCAAACTCGGGATGGTTGAACTGCGCCATGGCGCTACGGCCATGCAGCATGGCCAGCATCATCTGAATCACGGCCTCCTGCGAAAATCCAAATCGCTGCGAGAGTTCAGCGGCAACCCGCTGGCCCTCGGGGGTGAGTTGCTCCATGGTGGCTCTGGGATCGCTTGGCCGGATCAAATCCCACCGTAGCCCGGGCAGTGCCAGACAACTGTGCGAATCACAACGCGTTTCATCGCCAGCAGGGCCCATGTTCCTTTGGTGCGATTCGCGGTCTGCATCGACTTCGTCAAGGCGCCCGCTCTTGCAATGCTGATGACCAGCGGCGGTCCAGCAAAGCTGTTCTGCTTTTCCCCAATTCTTGGCTGTGATCTGTGTCCGACCATCGGTTCAGGCTGCCATTGCTGATCGCTGGCTGATCGATGCTCATTCCCACCTTGCATGCCACTCAACAACGACAAGCCCGCGCGGCTTGCGCCGGTGTGATCGGCCACATGGCCGTTGGCTCAACGCCCCTTTGGCCGATGGCAAGCCGGGCCCGCAAGGGGGGACCCAATGTGCTGCCCAATGTGCTGTTTATCCGCTCCGCGTCGAGTTCATTCTCACGTCAACGATCGCTGGATCGACTCGCGCCTCTCGCCAAACAGCGCTTCCCATAAGCATAACGCAATAGAGCTGCGATCGATTCAGAATGATGCCGATCGTGGCAGCATCGGCTGAGTTGGTGTTAACGTAATAAGTCATGAAGAACCAGCAAGTTACAGCGTGCATCTGCCAAAGCAATCTTTGGACAGTTCCGTTCCAGAACAATGGGGGTAGCGCTGCAGTTGCTCTCGACACGGAGACACCTCAGGATCGAGATTGGCCAGAGGAGCTTCTTGTCGACAACTCATTGTTAAGCAGCGTTTGACCCTGGCCCGGCTTTGCTTCCTGTTTCTAACACCCGAGCCGGAACGATGAGCCTCAGACAGGTTGAACCCGTTCAAAATCCCTTCAATTCAAGCAATTCAATCCGCTCAGCCCCGTAGCTTTGGCGTAATGCGCGTTTCTGAGCACTTGGTCTCTACAATAAACTCCTGTTTGCCTGTCGCGGAATCGTTGCAAAAGCCGTGAGCCGCTGAGCCGCTGAACGATCGAGCAAGTTGAGCAAGGCCAATCTCCTTGGTTTATCCTCAGCAAAGACCACGGTATCAACTTTGTTGAGTGTATTGAGTGTATTATGTGTATTGCGTGTATTGCGTACTTGGCCAAACGCCGGTCTGGAAAAGTGGCTGCG
>JBIIIX010000132.1:0-7809 GCA_044234415.1 Cyanobium sp. | reverse complement strand
AAGGCAGGGGCTGCCAGTGAAGGCCCGTAGGCCTGGCTGACATGGTTTAGCAGGTGGCTGAGCTTAATCTCGGCAGTGGTGGCGGTAGCTGTGGGGGCTATAGCTGTGGTGGTAGTGGTGGCTATGGTGGTGGTGGTTGAGCCGCAAATCGCCCCGTCAATCTTGAAGGCGCATAAAGCAAGAGAGTTCAGCGCCGGGGCATAGCTCTCAATGGGCGTTCATCGAGTATAGAGCACTTATGGTTAACTTTCGCGACGCTGGGATTGACGCTGCGCCCGGTGATCCAAGCGGGTGAATCGGCTGGCTCGTGCCTGGCAGTCGGCTCAGGCCGGGGCAAAGCCAGAAGGCCCCCGTCAGCCCGCCGCCCCGGCAGAGGGTCAGCGGAGGATGGTCCGCCGCCTTGCCGCCGCCATGTCGTCACTGAGCCAGGCGACGGTCGCCAGGCCCGCCTGCCCCCCAAGACCCTTAACCAGTGGAAGGCCCTCAGCGATGGGGAAGTGGCCGACGCGGCTGTTCGCAGGCTTCCTCCGCGACTAGGCACGGCATCGGCGCCCAACCCGAGCAGATCGCAGGTCGAGATCGCCATCGCCATCGCCATCGCCACAAGCGAGCCGCTGGTGGCGACCGCGAACAAGAGCTCGGCTCCGTTCAGCTCGGCCCCACCCCGGGGACCCTATCCTCGAAGGGCTGGAACCAGCCCGCTTGTGAATCCCCTGGACGGCGGCCTAGTTTGATCTCTTGTTCAACGACAGTCACCGCTGTCCTCGCTCTGCCCGATGTCCAGCTTTGTCGCCGAATCCCCTGATGGACCGAGCCTGCGGATCGCTTCCCGCCGCAGTCAGTTGGCCATGGTGCAGACCCATTGGGTGCGGGATGAGCTGGCCAAGGCCCACCCCAACCTCACCATCAGCATCGAGGCGATGGCCACCCAGGGCGACAAGATCCTTGATGTCGCCCTGGCCAAAATCGGCGACAAAGGGCTGTTCACCAAGGAACTCGAAGCGCAAATGTTGGTGGATCAGGCTGATATCGCGGTGCATAGTCTTAAGGATCTACCCACCAACCTGCCAGAAGGATTGATGTTGGGCTGCATCACCGAGCGGGAGGATCCCGCCGATGCCTTGGTGGTGAATGCTCAACATCGCGACTGCCGCCTCAACACGCTGCCGGAAGGGGCGGTGGTGGGAACCAGCTCACTGCGCCGGCTGGCCCAGCTGCGACACCACTACCCGCACCTCAGCTTCAAGGACGTGCGCGGCAATGTGATCACCCGGCTGGAAAAGCTGGATGCCGGCCTCTACGACTGCCTGATCCTCGCCGCCGCCGGATTGGAGAGGCTCGGCCTGGCGGATCGCATCCACGAGCTGATCGACCCTGCAATCTCCTTGCATGCCGTCGGCCAGGGGGCGCTTGGAATTGAATGCCGCCAGGGCGACGCCCAATCCCTGGAGCTGATTCAAGTGCTCGAGCATCGCCCCACCGCCCTGCGCTGCAGGGCGGAACGGGCCTTCCTGCGCCGCTTAGAGGGCGGCTGTCAGGTGCCGATTGGGGTGAACAGCCGCTTTGAGGCTGGCGAGGAGCAACCGGAACTGGTGCTGACGGGCATGGTGGCCAGCCTCGATGGCCAGCGGCTGATCCGCGAGGTCTGCCGCGGCCCGCAGGAGGATCCGGAGGCGATCGGCCTCGCCCTGGCCGAACGGTTGCGCAGCCAGGGAGCCAGCGAAATCCTGGAGGAGATCTTTGCCAGCGTTCGCCCCGAAGCCTGAACAGTCAAGGCTGGCCGCCGCGCAACAGCGGGCTGACCCCTCGGGGGAAGCCCGCGCCTTGCCCTATCAATGGAATCTGCTCGCCTGGGCCGCCCTGGTGGGCATCCTCACCGGCGTGGCGGTGGTGATCTTCCATGAACTGCTGGGATTCATCAATAATTTCCTCTTCGGCCCCCTGGTGGACATCCTCCTGATGGTGGGTCGGTCCACGCCAGTGCCGCCGCCACCGCCCGGCCTGCCGGATCTGCCCGCCGCGCCTGGTGGACCCGGCCAGCCCCTCGCCGCCCTGCTGCAGCTTGGCTTGGGCGGCATCGGCTTCCTGCCGCCTCCCCCCGCCCCACCGGAACCGCCCACGATTGCGCTGCCGTCGGCACCCGATTGGTTGAAGCTGTGGCCGGTGGTGGTGATCCCGACCCTGGGGGGCCTGGCCGTTGGGCTGCTGCGGCGCTTCGGAGGGGAGATCGGCCCGGGCTTGCCAAGCCTGATGGCCATGGCCGATGGCTCCTTAGCCGCTCAGCCCCGCCTGCCATTTCAACGGTTGCTGGCGGCGTCGTTGAGCCTGGCTAGCGGGGCCTCACTCGGACCCGAGGGGCCCAGCGTGGAATCCGGCGGCAACATCGGCCTCTGGGTGGCCTTGCGGGCGGGCGTTTCGCCCCAATCCCAGAAGGCCTTAGTGGCAGCTGGGGTGGCCGCGGGCTTGGCGGCGGGTTTCAAGGCCCCGATCGCTGGCGTGTTCTTCGCGTTGGAGGGCAGTTTCAGCTCAGTACCTGGCAGGCCCAGCCTGCGGGCCGCGCTGGTGGCGGCGGTGGCTTCGGCCCTGATCACGCAGCTGGCCCTCGGCGACACGCCGATCCTGCGCTTGCCCGCCTACGAGGTGCGCTCCATCTGGGAGCTGCCCTTCTATCTCGGGCTTGGTCTTGTCTCGAGTCTGATGTCCTGGTTGCTGGTGAGCCTGCTGGCAGCCGGCCGCAACCCCCGGCTGCAAAGCTGGTTGGGGCAACTGCCTGCAGGGTTGGCCACCGCCGTGGGCGGCCTCGCCGTGGGCGGCATGGCGCTGGTGTTCCCGCAGGTGTTGGGGGTGGGGTACGACACCGTGGAAGCGCTGCTCGGTCGGGATGGGGGCATCCCGCTCGTGGCCCTGTTCAGCCTGCTGGGGGTGAAGTTGCTGGCGTCCGCCACCAGCAATGCCGCTGGCTTTGTGGGCGGCGGTTTCGCTCCATCATTGTTTCTGGGGGCCGTTCTGGGCAATGCCTATGGGCAACTGCTGGGCGATAGCGGACTGCATCTTCCCGTGGCTGAACCTCCGGCCTATGCGATGGTCGGCATGGCCGCGGTGCTGGCGGGAAGTGCCCGAGCTCCGCTGACGGCGCTGCTGTTGTTGTTTGAACTCACCCGCGACATTCGCATCGTGCTGCCATTGATGGCGGCGGCTGGGCTGAGCGCCGCGCTGGTGGAGCGCTGGCGTGGCCTGCGCGACCCAGATCTGCTCGGCCCGGACCCGGTCGAGGCGGAGCGGCGAGAGTGCCTCGCCTCCCTGTCGATTGAGGAAGCCTTTGAGCCCCTAGGGCCCCTGATGTTGCCCGCGGAGCTACCGGCTGTTGAAGCGCTGGAGCGTTTGGTGGCCAGTCATGGCCACAGTTTGCTGGTAGCCGACAGCGGCTCAGCCATCGGGCTCGTGACGCTTGCAGACCTGCAGCGGGCCCTCAGCGCAGGAGTTGGCCGGCCAACGGTGGTGCGGCTAGAAGAGTGCCTCAGGACAGATCTGGTTTGGTTGCCGTTGGGCGCCAAGTTGGATCAGCTGGAGGATCAACTGATGCCAAATGGCCTGCGCCAGATTCCCGTGTTTGAGGTTGCTTGGGGAGTGGCTGGCAGATTGCCAGTGGGGTTACCAAGTGAAGGATTGCCCCTGAATCGGCTGCGGGGAATGGCCAGTCGTGATGGAATGGCTCGCGCCCTAGCCCGACGGCTTCAGCGGCAGGAGTTCGCCTCGCGGCTGAGCGGTGCTGAAAGCAAGGCCTCAGCCACTGGGTCGGCTTGAGAAAGGAGGTTGAGGATCCTCTCTAAATCAAGTGGAGAGAGCTCACCATCCTCAGCCCATTTGAGCGCCGTGCATGTGGGCTGACTGGACTGGAGCGAAGGCATGGCGTTGTCGGAAGAAGACGAGTTGAGAGCCGCAGTCGACATGATCCGCAGGGGTAACGCCGACCGGCGAGGATGACTAACCGTAACGGCAGCAAGGCCGGAGGGCGGTTGTCGCCCATGGGATTTCAAGAAAGTCTTCCGATCCTTGGGGAAGGGTGCGGTGGCTGGCCTGGAAGGGGATGCCAGGAGGGGCAACCTCGGCGAATGTTGCCTGAGAGAAGCCCTCGACTTGGGCCGAGCAAGTTGTATCGCAGAGTACAGAAATCGAGCATCGCCCTGGCCTTCCAGACGGGGGTCCCGCGTGTGATCAAGGGGATGGGTCCTGATCGATCAGACCGGGGCTCCGTCCCCGCGATCCAGGGGCGGGCGGATCAGGCCGCCCCCTGCCCCGTCAAGCCAGCATCACTTGCGCACAATCACCGGCGTGCCAATCGTGACGCGGTCAAACAAGGCCCGCACATGGTCCCCGAGCATGCGCACACAGCCCTGGGTGACGGCAGCCCCCTGCTGCACAGCCCAGGCCCACGCCCGCGGGGTGCCATGGATGCCGAACTGATCGGGGCCATGGTGATGGAAGCCGATCCAGCGGTCTCCGAGAGGCCCATTGGGACCGACTGTGCCGTTGATGTTGCCGCTCTTGGTGCTCTGATACTGCGGATTCACCACCTTGTTCAGCACCCGGAAGCTGCCGGTGGGGGTTGGCGTGGCGGGATCGCCAATGGCCACCGGCCAGCTGCCCATCACTTTGCCGTTATCGATCAAACTGATGCGGCGGCGGCCAAGTTCCAGCACAATCTGCGATGTGCTGTTGATTGAAGGTGGCTCGCTGACCCCTTCGCTTGGCAGCCGTGTTCCCTGGAGCGACTCCACCGGGCCGCGAAGCGCCTCGGCGGCCGAGGCCGGACCGGCATGACTGATGGACCCCGCAAAGCCCAGAAGCACGAGCGCGAGCGATGCGCCACGCTGCCGGCAGCGGGGGGAGGAAAACTGACAGGTGCTGGACATGGACAGGCGTGAATCGATGAAAGATCGGGCTCGATGGACAAGTCGTGGGGCCTGAGCCGGCGGGCTTCAGTTCACCAGACGGGGGTCGACGATCTCAAGGTAGCGAGCCTCGCACTCTTTGATGATGCGTACCGCCTCCTGGGTATCAAAAAACCCATTGACCTTGCAGCTGCCTGGCTTTTTGAGATCCTTGTAGTGCTCCCAGTAGTACTGGGTTTCCTTGCGCCAGTGGTCTCCTAGTTGCTCGTAACTGCTGATGTGATCCATGCGCTTGTCGTCGGCCAACACAGCGATCACCTTGTCATCCACCTCGCCTCCATCATCGAAGGTCATGATGCCGATGATGCGGGCCTCCACCAAGCTTCCCGGAACCAAGGGCTCGCCGATGCCAACAATCTCGATATCAAGCGGATCTCCATCCTCATCCCAGGTGCGCGGGATGCAGCCATAGGCAAATGGATAAGCCAGGGAGGAATAACCAACACGATCGAGCTTGAGCTGGCCTGTTTCCGTGATCAGCTCATATTTGTTGATGGTGCCGGAGTTGAGCTCGATGATGGCATTCAGCCTCAGTTCCGTTTCATCGGCGAAGGCCGGCAGCACATGCAACAGGTTGAGCATTGTGCGGCTGGGAGCGTGATCGATGTTCGCCATGGCCAGAGGGAAAGCAGGGGGATCCTAAGGACCCATCCGGCCGCGGTTCGGAGCTGGGGCAGGCGCCCCCTCCAGCGGGCAAGCCCGCCCAGGCGGGCCTCAACCCTCCGCTAAGCGTTCCAGCTTGTGCTTGAGGTAGGTGAGGAAAGGCTCGGCGGCCAGCGGTCGACCGCTGACCCTTTGCACCAGTTCCTCCCCATCGCAGCCGCGTCCGTGGGGCCATACCTCACGGGCCAGCCAGCCCCGCAGGGCCGCCTCATCGCCGTTGGCAACACGCGCATCGATCGGGCCGAGCTCGGCTTCCAGGCTTTGCGCCAGCTGGGCACTGATCAGGTGGCCGAGCGCATAGGAGGGGAAGTAGCCGAACAGCCCCTCCGCCCAATGGATGTCTTGCAGACAGCCTTCGGAATCGCTGCTGGGGGTAAGGCCAAGCAGGTCGTCCATGCGCCGGTTCCAGGCCCCGGGCAGCTCCTCCACGGCCATGTCCTGCTCCAGCAGCGCCTGCTCCAGCTCGAAGCGCAGCACGATGTGAAGGCAGTAGCTCAATTCGTCGGCTTCCACCCGGATTAGCCCGGCCCGCATCGGGTTGAGCGCTCGCCAGAAACCCTGGGCGCCGCCCCAGGCATCGCCTCCCAGGATCTGCGCGAAGCGGGGCTGCCAGCGCAGGGCAAAGGCCTTGCCGCGTGCCACACGGCATTCCCAGAACAGGGATTGGGATTCATGAACCCCCATGGACGTGGCTTCGCCCAGGGGCCAGGGGAAATAGTGATCATCGCCGTGGGGCAGCCCCTGTTCGTAGAGCGAATGTCCCCATTCATGGGCGGTGGCCAGGAAGGCGGAGAAGGGTTGATTCGGCACCACCCGGGTGGTGATGCGGAAGTCGCTGGGGCCTACGGTGCAGGAGAAGGGATGGGCGGAGCGGGAACGTTGGCAACGCGAGGGGTCATAGCCCCAGCTGTCCAGCAGCTCCGCGCAGAGCGTCTCCTGGTTTGGCTCGGAAAGATCGATCGATGCGGCGACAGCGTTGTTGGGGCTAGGCAGGCCCCGGGCCTGGTCGAGCAGGCCGGGCAGGTCCCGCACCAGGGGGGTGAACAGCTCCCATAGGCGGGCCTTGCTGATCTCGGGCTCGAACGGTTGGGCCAGCACCTCCCAGGGGCTGCGCTGCACGGTCTCGGCCGCGGCGAGCTGACGGGCCTGTTCCTGGCGCAGGCTCACCAGTTCGGCCAGGGCTGGGGCGAAGCTGGCGAAATCGTTCTGGCGACGGGCCTCCTGCCAAAGGGCATTGCCGCGGGACTGGGCCTGGGCCAGCCGGGTGACCAGGGCTGGATCCAGGCAGCGCTGACGATTCAGCTCGAGATGCAACAACTCCAGATTGCGGCGCAGCTGTGGTGGCGAGGCGGCATCGATTTCGGTTTCGACCGCCGCCACCAACTCGGCATAGGCCTCACTGCTCTGGCGGGCGTGCAGTTGGCCGGCCAGCAAGGCCAGTTGTTCGCCCCGCCACGGGGCACCCTGCGGCGGCATCACCGTGTTCTGGTCGTAGTAAAGGGTGCTCTGGATCGATCCCAACAAGCGCGTGCTGTGCAGATGCTCCCGCAAACGTTGCAAGGCGGGGGACACGACCGACATGGGGGACAACAACAACCTGCGCTGATCCTGGCGCAGTTTCCGCCCCCCAGCTCAAGCTCCAGGCTGGGTCGAGGCCCCGCGGTCGGCTGGTCAGGGGCTGCCGAAGAAGCCACGGGAGTTGAGCAACAGCGCGATCGCCAGCATCGGCAGCAGCACGCCTCCGAGAATCATCAGCCGTTGGCGCAGGCCGGCATCAGGGATGAGGTTCATGGCGAGGGGCGCAAGGATCCGATTCTGTGCCGTGCTCAGCTCCAGTGGAGGCGCATCGGCACCGCTCCTTCCAGGCTGAGCTTCACCGGGCAGGATTCTCCGGCCCGGCGCAGCACCGCCCGTTGATCGGGATCGAGCTGGCTCGGCAGGCTGATCCAGGCCTCCAGCAGGGCCACCATGCGGGGTCCTTCCGTGGTCATCGTCTTTTCGATCCGCACCTCGCTGCCCTCAAGCCGCCACCCCTGCCGCTCGGCCACGATGCCAAGGATGGTGAGAATGCAGGTCGCCAGCGCCGTGGCCAACAGATCGGTCGGGGAAAAGGCCTCTCCCTTGCCCTGGTTGTCGATCGGGGCATCGCTGAGCAGCACGGAGCCCGAAGGTCCGTGGACGCTGCTGCAGCGAA